>JACQRF010000102.1 GCA_016206635.1 Candidatus Omnitrophota bacterium | reverse complement strand
TCGGTCAAGCCCTCGGTCGGTGCATCAAGCGCCAAGTTGTAAACGTTCATAAATCTAGTTACAGGTATTGATTTTTCTACCCACCATCGGGTATACTTCCTTCTGATGAACACATCATGGCTGGCCATTGTTCTGGCGACCGTCACCCTGGCACTGCCGACACCGGCGCTCGCGCTCAAAGTGCAGCAGGCGGATCAATCTGAGTTGTCCCGTGAGCTGTTGACTGATCTCTCGGGCCTTGAGGAAGATGCGAAGCTTGCCAAGCCGGAAATCAATGCGTTGGTCAACTATACCAAACGCATTCAGCAACTCGGCGGCGATCCGCGCGGTTTCCTGCGCATGATATCGGTGATGCCGATTCCGTTCGACGTCGAGACCCCTCTGGATTTCACGCCGGGTCAGCTGGCCTTGGTCAAGCGCAAGATCCGCTTCCAGTTTGGGTCGGGATTGCTGTATCACGGCATGGATGATCTTGACGGTACGATCCAGGTGGGTGGGTTGGCCGGCGGCATGATGTTGACCCGCGTGGCCAACCAATGGGCGACCGGCGGCTTTTACCGAGGGTCTCCGAGTCCGGCGATCGTGGTGGTTCCCACCGCCTTGTTCAATCGTTACCTCCGCGAAGGTCGGGCCACGCTCAAGCAGCTGGACCATGATATTGTCGAACCCTACCCCACGATTGACCAGCCGGTTCCCGTCGCAGAACTTGTTGCAGGGGGGGGGCAGCTTCTGGGTGAGCGAAGATACCTATGAACGGTACCAACGAATTCTCAAAGGGAAAGAATCGGCTGACTCGATGCTACGAGAGAAACTCCGCCCACTGATGGAAACCAACAAGATTTCAGCCATCCTCGGATTACGGCACACGACCCTTGATGAGGACAGTGGATTCGGCGTCTCACTCAACACGGTCGGTCATCATCTCCTGATGCACAATTTGTTAGTGCAGATTCCTCTCCTCGAACCATTCAAGGCGACGGTCGGTCTCGAAGAAGACCATCGAAAATCCTCTGCCTTCGACAATATGTCCTGACGGTTCTCAAGCACTGCGCCGCCCACGAGGTCCGCGACTACCACCGCATGCTATAATGCCGGTGTGCGGGCGCCCAAGCCGATCGTCTTCTCTCAACATGCCAACGATCAACTCGCGGACCGTGGGGCGACCGTCCCCGAAGTGGAATTGGCGATTCGCGAGGGGGAGCGGGGCCCGGCCAAGCGCGGTCGGTTGGCGTTCCGGAAGAATTTCGCGTTCGGGAGATCCTGGAAAGGTGTATACTACGAAAGTAAACAAGTGGCGCCAATTGTCGTCGAAGAATCGGGGCGATTGGTCGTAGTCACGGTGTATGTGTTTTACATTGGAGCGCAGCGGTGAAGATCTCGTATGATGCCGACGTGGATGCCGCGTACCTCTCGTTCAGGCGCGGCCACACGCAGGTGACGACCGTTCGGTTGACGGAAGACATCGCGGTGGATTTCGGACCGCACGAGGAGATCGTGGGGATCGAAGTGCTGGATGCCTCCAAGCATCTTGGCATCAAGCGACAGCGCCCTGAGATTCAAGTTGAGAATCTGAAAGCCCGCGCGGCATAACCCCGCCACGCGAATCCCCCTCCGAGCATGCGCTGGACGCAGGCCCACATCCCCACGTTGCGCGAAGACCCCGTCGAGGCGGAGGTCGCCAGCCACCGCCTGATGCTGCGGGCGGGGCTGATCCGCAAGCTGTCGTCCGGCGTCTATTCCTACCTGCCGCTCGGCCAGCGCGTGCTCCTCAAGGTCATCGCCGTCATCCGCGAGGCGATGAACGCGGCCGGGGCCCAGGAAGTGTTGTTGCCGGCGCTCCAGCCGGAGGAGCTCTGGAAGCGGTCGGGCCGCGCCGAGGCGATGGGGCAGGAGATGATCCGCTTCAAGGACCGCCACGGCAAGCTGATGGTGCTCGGTCCCACCCATGAAGAGGTCATCACGAATCTCGTCGCCGGGGAGCTCCGGTCGTACCGGCAATTGCCGATCAATCTCTATCAGATCCAGACCAAGTTCCGCGACGAGCCGCGCCCGCGGTTCGGCGTGATTCGCTCAAGCGAGTTTCTGATGAAGGATGCCTACAGCTTCGACCGCGACACGGCGGGACTCGATCGCAGCTACCAGGCGATGTACGAGACGTACGAAGCCATCTTCCGCCGTTGCGATCTGCCGGTGCTCCCGGTGCTGGCCGACACCGGTGTCATGGGGGGGTCCGACTCGCACGAGTTCATGGTGCCGGCGGCGCACGGAGAGGACGAGGTGGTCCGCTGTGCCTGCGGCTACGCGGCCAGCCGCGAGCGGGCCGTGAAGACGGCCGGCCGGGACGTCGGGGCGGGGGCCCCGTGCCCGCAGTGCGGGAAGCCGCTCGCGCTGGAACCGGCCATCGAAGTTGGCCACATCTTCAAGCTCGGCGCCAAGTACACGCAGGCGCTCGGCGCCACGTTCCTCGACGAGGACGGCGCGCAGAAGCCGCTGATCATGGGGTGCTACGGCATCGGCGTCAGCCGGATCCTCCCGACGGTGATCGAGACCCACCATGATGACGCCGGCATCCAGTGGCCGGCCGCGATCGCCCCGTACACGGTGGACATCGTGCCGCTCAACGTCCAGCACACCCCGTCGTTCGACGCCGCCCAATCGTTGTATCAGGCCCTGCGCGCCGCCGGCGTGGACGCGATCCTCGACGACCGGGACGACCGGGCGGGGGTCAAGCTCAAGGACGCCGACCTGATCGGGTTCCCGATCCGCGTGGTCATCAGCGAAAAAACACTGGCGCAATCGCAGGTCGAGGTGAAAATCCGCGCCACCGGCCAGACCTCATTCCTCCCGCTGGCTTCCGCCGCCGCCTCCCTCCCGCCGCTCGTGTCCCCTCTCGCGTAATCCCCCGCAAACACTAAGCGAGCCGGGGCTTGACAAGCCGCCCCCGACGGGAGATAATCCTCCCACACGACTTCCCTTGGAAGGAGGAGAAGTGGGAGAACCAGCGGCCCACTTTTTTTGTTCTCTAAAATGGTGAGTCAGAACCCTTTTGCCGACAAAGTGTTAGCGCGGGTCCATGAGCTCGTGGACCCGATGTTGGCGGCTCGGCGCGTCGAGCTGGTGGAGCTGATGTATCGCCGCGAAGGACCGCAGATGGTGCTGCGATTCCTGGTGGATACCTCGACCGGCATCACTGTGCAGCAGTGCCGGGAACTCAACCAGGCGATTGGGGCGGTGTTGGATGAGCACGATGTGGTCCCCGAGCGATACTGCCTGGAAGTGGCCTCGCCCGGGGTGGATCGCCCGCTCAAGACCGAGCGCGATTTCGAGCGGGTGCTGCACCGCCGGGTGCGGCTGGCGCTCCGCGAACCGGTCGAGGGTTTGTGGACGGTCGTCGGGGCCGTCGAGGGAGTGGGCGACGCCGTCGTGACGGTGGCGGTGGACCACGGCCCGCGCCTGCGGATCCTGCTCGCGGGCATCGTGAGCGCAACGCAAGAGGTCACGTTCTGAATTCATCCTGTGCGGTGCCAGGTCAAGACCTGGCACCGGCAACGAGGAACATCCTCATGAACGCTGAGTTTTTAGCGGTTCTCGATCATCTGACACGCGAGAAGGGGATTGATCGTGAGGCGATCATCCAGGCGGTGGAGTCTGCCCTGGCCAGTGCCGCCCGGAAATCGCTCGGCGAGCAGGCCGGCGAGATCACCGTGACCATTGACCGGGCCACGGGGGTGATCTACATGGCGGCCGGCGAGCAAGAGATCCGCTCGGCGGAGTTCGGCCGGATCGCGGCGCAGACCGCCAAGCAGGTGATCATCCAAAAGATCCGCGAGGCGGAACGCGACGTCGTGTACGCAGAGTTCCAGGGCAAGGTCGGCCAGCTGTTGACCGGGACGGTCCAGCGGTTCGAGGGGGGCGGCCTGGTGGTGGAGATCGGGCGGACCGAGGCGTTCTTGCCCAAGCGGGAGCAGTCGCCGAAGGAAAGCTACCGCCATGGCGATCGGATCAAGGCGTATCTCTTGGAGGTCAAGCGCTCCGTGAAGGGGCCGCAGATCACGCTGTCCCGCGCGCACGCGGGGCTCGTCAAGAAACTGTTCGAGCTCGAAGTGCCGGAGATCGCCGACGGGATCGTCGAGGTCAAATCCATCTCGCGCGAGGCCGGCGATCGGGCGAAACTCGCGGTCATCTCGAAAGATGACAAGGTTGACTGCGTCGGCGCGTGCGTCGGCATGCGCGGCCAGCGGGTCAAGAATATCGTCCGGGAGCTGCAGGGCGAGAAGATTGATATCGTGCGCTGGAGCGACAAGCTGGAGGAATTCGTCGTCGGGGCGCTCGCCCCGGCGAAGGTGTCAAAGCTCAAGCTCGACCGGCCCAAGCGGCGGGTGGAGGTGATCGTCGAGGACGATCAGCTCTCGTTGGCGATCGGCAAGAAAGGGCAGAATGTCCGGCTGGCGGCGAAGCTGACCGGCCTCGACATCGACATCCGCTCCGAGTCGCAGATCAAGGCGCGCGCCGGCATCGTATTGACCGAGATCCCCGGCGTCGGGCCGAAGATCGCGGAGGCGCTCCAGACGGCCGGGTTCTCGACGGTGGACCGCGTGGCGCACGCCTCGTTGGAAGAGCTGATGGCCGCGCCCGGCATCGGCGAGAAGACCGCCCAGAAGGTGTTCGACGGCGCGAAGGCGTTGCTCGACGAGGTGGAAAAGAAGGCCGCGGCGGCCCAGGCCGTGGCGCAGCAGGCGGCGGAGGGGGAGGGGGTGCTGCCGGTGCCGGCGCCGTCGGCGGGAGAGCCGCCTGCCCCGGATGCGGCGGCCGAGCCGCCACCCGCGGAGGGGACCGGCACGGCATGACGGCCCTCCGAAAAACCACACCGCGTCCACGTCCACCGAAGAAATCGGCGGGGAAGCCGAAAGCCGCCACCCCGAAGGCCGTCAAAGCCCCCGCGAAAGCGATGAAGCGGACCACGCAAGAGGCGCGCCCGGTTGCGGCGCCAGCGCGATCAATGGTGCGCGTCGGCGCGCAAGTCCGCCCTCTGATGCCGCTGCGCCCGCCGCGGCCGACCTTCTCGCCGCCATCGCCGAAGCCGGCGATGCTGGTCTTGCCGCCCAAGACGGTGGTGGCGAAGCCGGTCGTCCCCCCGAAGCCGGCGCCCCCGATTCCCGCGATCGTGAGGCCGCCCGCGCCGGCGCCCTTGGCCAAGCCAGCGTTGAGACCCGTCGTGCCGCCGTCGGCCGCGCCCCCCGCCGCGGTCAAAGTTTCCCCGGCGCCCCCAACGGTCAAACCGGCCCCGCCGCCCATGCCCGCCCCGGGCCGCGTCGAGAGCCCCATACTGGCGCCGGCGCCGCGCGCCGGCTGGAGCAGCGTGCAGCCGGCCGCGCCTCGGCGTCCGGCCCCCGTGCCGCCGAGGCCGTACGGGCCGGCCGGGAAGCCGGCCGCCCCGAAACCGGCGGTCCCCGCGCCGCCGGTTGTCCAGGCCCCGAGGACCGTCTCGCTCCAATTCCCGATTTCGGTCAAAGACCTGGCGGAGAAGCTGTCCGTCAGCTCGAGCGAGGTGATCAAGCGCTTGCTGGCGATGAAGGTCATGGCGACGATCAATCAATCGTTGCCCGAGGCGGTCGCGACCGACGTGGCCAAAAGTTTCAACGCCCAGGTGGAACGGCTGCCGACGCTCGAGGAAGAACTGACCCGGTCCCATGACGAGGCGGAAGATCCGGCACACCTGGTGTTGCGCCCGCCGGTCGTCACGATGATGGGCCACGTGGACCATGGCAAGACGTCGCTGCTCGACGCCATCCGCAAGTCCAAGGTCACCGAGCAGGAGGCCGGCGGGATCACGCAGCACATCGGCGCGTACAAAGTCCACCTGCCGAAGGGCTGGATCTCGTTCCTCGATACGCCGGGCCATGAGGCATTCACCGCCATGCGGGCGCGCGGGGCGCACGTCACGGACATCGTGATCCTGGTCGTGGCCGCCGACGACGGCGTGATGCCCCAGACCGTGGAGGCGATCGACCACGCGAAGGCCGCCGACGCCACGATCGTTGTGGCGCTCAACAAGATGGACAAGCCGGAGGCCAACCCGGACAAGGTCAAGCGCCAGCTCATGGAGGTGGGGCTCATGCCGGAGGAGTGGGGCGGCAAAACGGTGATCGTGCCGGTCTCGGCCAAGACCGGCGACGGCATTGATCAGCTCCTGGAGCTGATGCTGCTGGAGGCCGAGATGCTGGAGCTCAAGGCCAATCCCGCGAAGCCGGCCAAGGGCTTGATTATCGAGGCGGAGTTGTCCAAAGGGGGTGGGCCCGTCGCGACGGTGCTCGTGCAGAATGGGACGCTGCGGGTCGGGGATCTCGTGGTGGCCGGGCCGCACTACGGCCGCGTCCGGGCGATGCTCGATGACCGCGGCCATCGGGTCCAGGAGGCCGGGCCCTCCATGCCGGTGGAGATCCTTGGGCTCGGCGGCGTGCCGAAGGCCGGCAACCCCTTCTTCGTCGTGACCGATGAGCGCAAGGCGCGCGAGCTGACGAGCCAGCGGCAGGAGATCCAGCGCCAGGCCGGGCTCTCGGCGGGGCGCAAGATCATGTCGCTCGAGGAGTTCCAGGCCGAGCTCAAAGCCGGGATCGTCAAAGAATTGAATATCGTGCTGAAAGGGGACGTCCAAGGCTCCGTCGAGGCGCTGAAGGCGTCCCTCGAGAAACTGTCCACCGATCAAGTCCAGCTCAAGGTGTTGCATGCCGGGGTCGGGGCGGTCAACGAATCGGACATCTTGCTGGCGGTGGCCTCCAATGCCATCGTGATCGGCTTCCATGTGGCCCCGACCACGGAGGCCGAGACGCTGGCCAAGGAAGAGTCGGTGGATGTCCGGCTCTACCAGATCATCTACGAGGCGATCGGCGAGGTCCGCGCCGCGATGGAAGGGTTGCTGGAGCCGAAGCTCCAGGAAGTGTCCCTCGGCCGCGCCAAGGTGTTGCAGGTGTTCAAGGTGTCGAAGGTCGGCACGGTGGCTGGCAGCCAAGTGGTGAAAGGCAAGCTCACGCGCGCGGCCACCTACCGGGTCGTGCGCGGCAGCGAGAAATTGTTCGAAGGTCGCGTGGCGAGCCTCAAGCGGTTCAAGGATGATGTGCGCGAGGTGGCCGAGGGGTTGGAATGCGGGATCGCCCTGCAGGGGTGGGACGGCTACCAGCCCGGTGATCTGATCGAGGCGTTCGAGGTGCAGAAGGTGGCGCAGACGCTGTGACCCCGGCGAGGGCCAGGGTGTTGAGCGGGATGCGGCCGACCGGCGCGTTGCATGTGGGCCACCTGGCCGGGGCGCTGCGGAATTGGGCGGCGCTGCAGGAGACGCACGACTGCTTTTTCATGGTGGCGGATTGGCACGCCCTCATGAGCGAGTACGAGCACCCGGACCGATTGGGCGAGTTCGCCGTCTCGAATGTGACCGACTGGTTGGCGTGTGGGATCGATCCGAAGCGATCGGTGATCTTCCGCCAGTCGGACGTGCCGGAGCACCTGGAGTTGTACGCGGTCCTGTCGATGATCACCCCGCTGGGGTGGGTCGAGCGGGTGCCGACGTACAAGGAGCAGCTCCGGGAAGTGGCCGGGCGCGACCTGGCGACGTATGGGTTCCTCGGCTATCCGGTCCTGCAGGCGGCGGACATCTTGCTCTACAAGGCAGGGGTGGTCCCGGTCGGCGAGGATCAGGTCCCGCACCTCGAGCTGGCCCGCGAGATCGTGCGGCGGTTTAAGTTCCTGTACCGCCGGGACCTGTTCCCGGAGCCGCAGCCGTTGTTGACCGAAGCCCCACGGCTGGCCGGCACCGACGGCCGGAAGATGTCCAAGAGCTATGGCAACACCATCGGGCTGGCCGATGACGAGGCCACCATCCGCGCGACGGTCCAGCAGATGGTGACCGACACGCAGCGGATCAGGATGACCGACCCGGGGCACCCGGAGACGTGCTTCGTCTGCCAGTACTGGAAGGTGTTCGCGCCGGGGCGGGCGCCGCAGGTGTGGGAGGAGTGCCGCACCTCGCAGCGCGGCTGCGCGCAAAACAAGCGGGAGCTGGCTGACGTGCTGATTGAAGTGACGGCGCCGATGCGCCGCGCGCGGGCCGCCGGCGGGTACTCCGAAGCTGCGGTGCGGGCGATCCTGCAGGACGGCGCGGAGCGGGCGCGGGCCGTGGCGCGGGCCACGATGCGGCAGGTGCGGGAGGCGGTGGGGTTGGCGTGACATACCGGGTGACACTGCCGGTGTTCGAGGGCCCGCTGGACCTGCTGCTATTCCTGATCAAGCAGAACCATATTGACATCACGAATCTGCCGATCGCCGACGTCGTCGAGCAGTATCTCGAGTATCTCGGCTTGATGCAGATCCTGGATTTGGAGATTGCCGGCGACTTCCTCGTGATGGCCGCCACCCTCTTGCAGATCAAGTCGACGATGCTCTTGCCGCCGGAGGAGACGCCGCCAGAGGAGGATGAGCCGGACCCGCGGGCCGAGCTCATCCGCAAGTTGCTGGAGTACCAGCAGTTCAAGGCGGCGGCGGACCGCCTGCAGGATCTCGAGCGCCAGCGGCTGGCGGTGTTCACGCGCACGCCGCCGGACGGGCAGCGGCTGGCGGAAGAGGTGGTCGAGGAGCCGTTCTTCGAGGCGTCCCTCTTTGACTTGCTGACGGCGCTCTCGAAGGTGCTGCGGAAGGTCCCGAAAGAGATCTTCCATGAGATCGTCAAAGACGAATTCACCGTGGAACAGAAGACCGAGGCGCTCCGGGCGCAGCTGATGCGCCAGCCGTGCGTCGCGTTCTCGCGATTGTTCGAGCAGGCGAAGAGCAAGCTGGAGGTGATCACGACGTTCCTCGCGCTGCTGGAACTGATCCGGCAGCGGTTCTTGGTGGCCCGGCAGGGGGAAATGTTCGGGGAGATTCTGATCGTGCGGGCCGACCACGTCGAGACGACGGCGACCGTAGAAAAGATGAGTTGTTGACCACGCCAGGATGACAGGAGACGTTATCAGGATGACCGAGGGAGAAGCCAAGGCGATCATTGAGGCGGCGCTGCTGGCGGCCGACAAGCCGTTGGCGGTGGAGTCGTTGCGGGCGGCGCTGGACGAATACACCGTCGAGCAGCTCACGGCGCTGATCCACCAGCTGCGGCAGGACTACGTCGCGCAGGGGCGCGGGATGCGCCTCGTCGAGGTGGCCGGCGGCCTGCAGCTGGTCACCGACCCGGCGTGGGCCGAGCGCCTGAACCGGATCTACCGCAAGACCCGCGCCGCCCGTCTGTCGCGCCCGGCCCTGGAAACGCTGGCGATCATCGCGTATCGCCAGCCGGTCACCCGGGCCGAGATCGAGGAGATCCGCGGGGTGAATATCGACGGGGTGGTGCAAAGCCTGCTGGAGCGGACGCTCATTCAGATCGTTGGTCGCAAGGAGGGGGTCGGGCGCCCGCTGTTGTATGGGACCACCCCGACGTTCTTGGAGCGGTTCGGCCTGAAATCGCTGGAAGGGCTGCCGAGCTTGACAGAATTGCCGCCGCCGGAGGGGTGGAAGCCCGCCGGTAGGCCCGGGGTGAACCCGCCCGCGGGGACCGAAGTGA
>JACQRF010000100.1 GCA_016206635.1 Candidatus Omnitrophota bacterium | reverse complement strand
TGGCGCCTCCGAACGTGGCATGGAGCGCGGTCAAGGCGAGCGGTCGCAAGAACGCGCATCCCAGGAACGTGGCGGCGCGGAGCGCCAAGGCCGCGAAACTACGGAACGCAGTGGTGCGGAGCGGCAAGGTCGCGAGACGATGGAGCGTGGCGCCTCCGAACGTGGCATGGAGCGCGGTCAAGGCGAGCGGTCGCAAGAACGCGCATCCCAGGAACGTGGGTCCCGTGAGACGGGCGAACGCCAGAGCCAGGAGCACAGCGCCCGTGAGACCGAGCGACCCAGCCAGGAGCGTGGTGGGCGCGAAACAGAACGTGCCTCGCGAGAAACGGAACGGCCGAGCGCCGAGCGCGGCGGTCGGGAAACCGAGCGGCCGTCCATGGAGCGGGAGCATAGCTCTCGGGAGATGGAGCGGCCCACGATGGAGCGCGAGTCGTCCAGCCGGGAGATGGAGCGACCCACCATGGAGCGCGAAACCGCCAGCCGGGAAATGGAACGCCCCACGATGGAGCGGCCGACGATGGAGTACGAGCGGCCATCCGGTGGCGGGTCCCCGACTCCGTAGGTCCGACGGATTTCGTATGTATTGTTATGACACGGTTATCAAAAGGATGAACTGATGAACGAGGAGGGAATGGCCATGCACGACGCATTCATGCGTATCCTGACCGGCGCGCTCGTCGTCGGACTCGCCCTGAGCGGTCCGATGCCGATGGCACTGGCGCAAGTGGAAATCACCCCGGAGATCCGCGAGGCGTGCCAGCAATTTGAGCCGGAGATCCGTGAGATCGCGCTCACCGAGATCGTCCCGAAGTTGGAGGAGTCCACCCGGCCGGACGCCTCGCCGGAGGCCCAGGCCGAAGCCAAGGTAGTGGAGACGACCGTGACGGCGATCCGCGACACGACTGAGACGGCCATGCGGGCCCTCGCCAATCCCGAGGCGGTCGCCAAGCAAGCGAGCGAAACGCTAGTCAAGAATGGCGTGCCGACCGAGGTCGCCACGAAAGCCGCGGCGCAGATGCGCGACGCGATGGCCAAAGTCAACGAGACGCTGGCGCGAGGCGGGACACTCGATGACGCGGCCAAGTACCTCGAAACGTGCAAGGCCGCCATGTCGGAGTGCTCCAGCTATCTGGGCGGCAAAGACATGAAAGAGATGTTCGCGACCGCCGGGACGACGGAGGGCACGGGGTCACGCTCCATGGAGTTCGTTGGGGCCGTCACCGATCCGAAAGCCCGCGACATGATGGAGGCCGCGATGAAGGCGCATTTCGAGGGCACGATCAAGGATGCGATGTTCCGCGGAGGCACTGACACCATGGGGCCGTCGCCGGAGGCGATGCGCACCGCCATGGAGCAGATGGCCGCCTGCGGCATCAATCCCCGCGACGTCATGGAAGGCACATTCCGCGGCCCTGGGGAGTTCCACGGGCCCAGCCCGGAGGCGATGGCCAAGATGTCCTCCAGTGAAAAGGTGATGTTCGACGCCTGGAAGAGCGGGGACATGGACAAGCTGATGGCGCAGGCGAAGACCGACGCCTACAAAGCGGGCATTGAGGCCGGGGTAACCCCGGAAGCCATGGCCCAGGAGCTCTCCCATATGAACGAGATGATGAAGATGGGGGACACGTACTACAAGGATATGACCACGACCACCACGGGGGGGAATTACGATAACACGCAGCAGGGGAACTTCGAGAAGGAAGCCGACGGCCACGCGAAGTGCCCGATCGGCACGACCCACCAGGGAGGGGTGCCGGAAGGGCCCGGACACTGCGCGTAATTCAGCACGGAAACGCTCATGGGGGTCTGCCCAGGGATGGCCACCCAGGTCAATTGACCAGGGAGGCCATCCCAGGGCAGACCCCGTTTGTCGTTAGAACCGCGCGGTCACCGTTCCGGAGATCGTGGTATCAATGTACTCGCCGGTCGGCTCATTGGAATCCAGCCATTTGTAGCTGAGGCTGGGATTGAGGCTCCAGGTCTGGTTGAACTCGTAGGTCCCCGCCAACGTCCAGGTATGCGTATCGTCGTACCGGGCCTCGGAGCTGATCCCCGTCACCGTCCGCTTGGAGTAGTTCTTCCGCTCGAACGAGTAGCTGGGCGCGATGGACAACTTCTTCGTGAGCGACCGGTTGAGGGACGCAGTCACCTTGTAGTCCTCCGCGTCGTAGAAATCGGTCCGCTCGTCATTGGAATCGTGCCAGTACCACTCCTGCCGGACCTTCAGCAACGTGTCGTTCCAGGTGGTTCCCACTTCATAGCGGACCCGGCTCCGGTCATCCACGCGATTCACCTCGGTCTCGTTGCCGCTGCCGTCCCGGGCCTTCTTCGAGATGTAATCGCGGATGAACCATTCATACCGGACGCTGTGGAACCACCGGCCCCACAAGTTTTGCCGGACGCCGACGCTCGGTTTGAACTCGCGGTAGTTGGACGCCCCGGCCTTCGGGTAGTACGTAATATTGAGATCCACCCCCGCGTCCACGCGCCACATCCGCCCCGGCTGCCAAATCAGCTTCGTCGGCGTCAGCGTGTGCGACATGTAGTCGCCGTCCCCATACTCGAAATAGTTATCGTATGAGCCGGAGTAGGTCCCCTGCCACGTCACGGTGGGCGTCACCTTCTTGGAAGCGGCCAGGTAAAGGGAATGCTCGACGTACGTGTCCCCCACGTGTTCGGTCCCGTTGGACGGGTTGGACTCGTAGCCGAGGAGCTGCGACACCTCGCCGGAGAACCGCAGCCGCCGCGCCGCCTTCCGGGCCTCCAGGATTTGCTGCGCCCGCCGCTTGATCGCCGCGACCACTTCCGAGGTCGATGGCTCCGGCGGCTCCTCGGCCCATGCGGCGCCCAGCACGCACCCGAAGAGGGCGGCCACCACCACGCCGAAACCCAACGCCGATCGCTTACTCTTTGCGGTCACGGAGGGCCTCCTCACGCCGGGTCGCGCGTTCCTGAACACGCTCGTAACTCTTGACGCGCGCCAGCGCCGCGTCAATCGCCGTCCATTCCGTGGCCCTCGCCTCATCCAACAATTCGTGGAGGAGCCGTTCCAGCAGATCGTGTTCCTTGCGCAAGCCGTCCAGCTCCGCATAGAGGGACGCTTTCTGCCCCTCCGTCATCGCCTGCTGGAGGGCTTGCCGGCGCACCGCCATCTGCTCGTGAATCGTCGCCAGCGCCTCGTCCACTTTCGCGATCTGCTCTTTGAGCACGGCGTCTTCCGTGACGACCGCCGCCGCCTCCATCTGGTGGGCGTGAGGCGCCTCATCAGCCGACCCCGCCGCCCAGACGGACGCCCCGGCGCCCCACGGTGTCCCCAGCACCACGGCCATGACTACCCCGAGCCATCGCATGCCCATCAGTTTCCTCCTTATGATGATGAGTGAGGGGAGCCCGCCAAATTGGGTCACCGTAACATATCGGGGCGGCGGCCTTCAAGTAAAAAATATGATCATGGTCACGCCCCGTGGCGGATGTTCAGGAGATCGCCGTCCTGCACGATGTAGTCCTTCCCTTCGACCCGGAGCTTGCCCCGCGCCTTCGCGACCGGTTCGCTCCCGCAGGCCACGAAGTCATCGTAGCCGATCACCTCGGCGCGGATGAACGCCCGTTCGAAATCGGAATGGATGACGCCGGCCGCCTGCGGGGCCTTGGTCCCGCGGCGGATCGTCCAGGCCCGGTCTTCGGTCGGCCCGACGGTGAAAAACGTGATCAACCCCAGCAAATCATAGCCGGCGCGGATCAGCCGATGCAGGCCCGGCTCCGCGAGCCCGACGGCCGCCAGGTACTCCGCTCGTTCTGCCTCGCTTTCGAGCGCGGCGATTTGGGCCTCGAGCGCGCCGCAGATCGGCACGACCGGCACCCCCTCGGCCACTGCCACGGCCTGGAGCGCCTGCACTACCGGCGAGGCCAGCGTGGCGACGTCGGCCTCCCCGACGTTGGCGACGTACAGCATCGGTTTCGCGGTGATGAGGTTCAACGGTTTCACAACAGCCCGCTCCTCGGACGTCAGGCTGGCCGTCACGGTCCGGGCCGCCTCGCCCCGGTCCAGCGCCGCCGCGACACGCCGGAGCGCCTCCACGGCGGCCGCCGCTTTCTTGTCGCCGGACCGCGCCTGCTTCTCCACCCGGCTGACGGCCCCCGTCACGATCCCGAGGTCCCGCAGGGCCAGCTCGGTCGCAATCACCTCCGCGTCGCGCCGGGGGTCTATCGTCCCGCCGACGTGCACCACGTCGGGATCCTCGAAACAGCGCACGACGTGCGCGATCGCCTCCACCTCGGCGATGTGCCCCAAGAACTGGTTGCCCAACCCTTCCCCCTGCGACGCCCCTTTCACCAATCCCGCGATGTCCACGAATCGGAATGTGGTCGGGACGACGCGCGCAGTCGGGACCAGGCGGGCCAGCGTGGCCAGACGGGGGTCGGGCACCGGGACGATGCCGACGTTCGGCTCGATCGTGCAGAACGGGTAGTTGGCGGCCGGCACCGACGACCGGGTGATCGCGTTGAAGATCGTGGATTTGCCGACATTCGGCAGGCCAACAATTCCGCAGCTGAAGCCCATATCAGAGGTTAGTCTTAATCCCAGGCGCCAACGTAGAAGTTGCGGGGCCAGGCGTGGGCGCGCAGGCGGGCCAACTCCTCGGCGGTGAGCGGGGTCCCGGCCACGGCGGCTGCGTTCGCCTCGACGTGCGCGGCGCGCCGCATGCCGGGGATGACGACCGAGACGGCGGGATGCCCGATGGCGAACTGCAGGGCCAGCGCGCTCACGGTCGGCACGCCGGGGCGCAGGAATTCTTTCAGGCGATCCACGCGTTCGACCGTCTCCGCCAACCGCGTCCCCTTGAAGTAGCCGGCGCGCCAATCCCCTCGGGGGAACCGGGTCTCCGTCGTGAACGCCCCAGTCAACGACCCCTCATCGAACGGGACGCGCGCGATGACCGCCACCCCGTGCTCTTGGCACAGCGGGAACAACTTGTGCTCCGGCGACTGCTCGAACAGATTGTAGATCACCTGCACCGAGTCAATCTCGCCGGTCGCCACCAATCGCAGGGCGGAGTCCGGCTCGTGATCGTTGATGGACACACCGAACGCCCGGATCTTCCCGTCCCGCTTCAGCCGCTCCGCCCCCTTGCGCCACTCGTCGGCCTCAACCCACGTATCGGTCCAGACGTGGAGCTGTTGGAGATCAATCGTCTCAACGCCGAGGCGCTTCAGCGAGGCCTCGGTGCACCGGATGATCCAGTCGGTCGGGAACGCGCGGGCCGCCGGTGTGGTCGGCTGGGCCGGCCACTCCATCGTCTTGGCCGGTACCTTGGTGGCGACGTAGACCGGCGCCCCCTTCCAGCCCCGCAAGACGCGGCCCACCAATCGCTCACTGTGGCCGTCGCCGTAGACGTAGGCGGTGTCAAAGAAGTTCACGCCGAGGGCCAGCGCCCGCTGCAGCGCCCGCGCTCCCTCCGTGTCGTCCCGCGGGCCCCAGTCCCCGCCCAAGCCCCAGCAGCCATACCCCAGGGGGGCGATCTCCCATCCGATCTTGCCGAACCGCCGCGTGGTCACACGGCCAGTATACGGTTACGCCTGCGGCGCGCGCAAGCCCCGTACGACGGCGCTGATATTCCCCAAACAACAAGATCCCTGCGGGTTGGTCACCTCGCAGTAACAGTTGCCCGCCTTCACCTGCGCCTTGATAGTGTCGGGGATCGTCGGGCGACCGTGCCGTTTCACATCTTCGACGATGGCCGTCTCCGTGAACCCGAAACAATAACACAGCGGCTTGGGTTTTTCCGACTCCTTGATGCCCACCCGGACGGTAAGGTCGGTTTTGGCGAAGACCACATCGCCGGGCCCGAAATACACCGCCTCGCACATCGGGGACGTGCAGAACCAGAACCGCGCCCCCGGCGGAATCCGGAGGCGCGCCGCCGGTTTCAGCAGTGCCCCCAGAGTAACCCGTGCGACCGGTTTGCCGGCCGTTCCACAGCGTGGGCACGGCAGCCGGCGCTCCGGCGTCCCCTGCGACGGATGGAACTCGCAGCAGGCCTCGCTCACGACGGCCTCAGGCAGGAGATGGCGCAGGCGGCCCGCGTCGCCAGCGGCCCCAGGTGCATGAGGGCGAATCCCGCCACGACCACGGAGGCGACGGACAGCGTGATCAGCGCGAGGTGGCCACCCGACATCCGGCACTGCGCCGTCTTGCAGCGCCTGGCCTCAGCCATGTACTGCCGCCACCCCAGCGCTAGCAGGACGGCCGCCGCGGCCACCAGGAGTCCCGAGAATCGGGCGAAGACCACTCCCATCCCCAGCCCGCCAAGCCCGACGGCCGCGAGGGCCGCCGGGCCCAGGCAACAGGCCGAGGCGGTGAGGGCAGAACCAATACCCCACCTCACCGTGTTCATCTCAGAGCTTCTTCAGCTCGCCCGATTGGATCTTCTCGACGAGGGTGTTCCAAGCCTCCCGGTTCAGCGTAACCAGGTTGCCCTCTTCACCGATGCGGATTTCCTGGCGCGTTGCGTCCAACACGACCTCCGGGCACGCCCCGCAGGCCGGGCACAGATTCACTCGCGTGACAGCTTCATGCGTGTTCATGGTGTTCCCCTCCTTCTTGCGGTGTTAGACGGTTTCGGTGATTCGATCTGGGGGCAGACGGCGTAGCCAGCCCGCCGAGCGGCGGCCGGCGGTACCCACCGGCGCAGCCGTGTCTTCAATCGGTTCCGGGTGGCGGTCAATTCGGCGATCTTCATCTCGAACTCTTCGATCTTTTGAGTGAAGAGCGTCCGCACCAAGTCGCAACAGGGCTTGAGCCCCTCGCGACTGCACCGCATGATCCGGCGGATCTCGTGCAAGGTCAGGCCGAACTGCTTGGCTTGTCGGATGAACTGGAGCTGTTCGATCTCTTGCTCCGCGTAGACCCGGTAGCCGGATTCCCGGCGGTCCGACGGCCGCAGCAGCCCTTCCGCCTCATAGAACCGGATCGTGCGGATCGGGACGCCCGTTCGTCGGCTGACCTCGCCAATGAGCGCCATCTCTGTCCCTCCATTATCAAGCGTACACTCTCCAGTATACTGGAGAGTCAAGGAGAATTTTTCGCCTGCGTGTCGAACCAGCGGCGGGTCGCGGAAATCAAGGATGCATGATCTGGGAGGTCGCGCCGAAGCCGGGCCAGGTCGTCCGGCGTATCCACGTCGTACCAGGCAGGCAGGCGCCGCACCGGCAACCCGGCGGCCTCGGCCCTCGCCACGGTCGCGGCGAACACCTGCGGCGTGCTCCAGGGGATGTCGAAAAATAATTCCGGGTGCGGGCGGGTCAGACCAATGAGGTAATACCCCCCGTCGTTGGCTGGCCCCAATACCACCTGATCACTCCCTTCCTCTATATATCGGGCAGCCCGAGCCAGGATCGGCTTGGGGAGGGTGGGGTGATCGCTGCCGATCAGAAGGACCGCTGAGGCGCCGCGGGCCAGCCGATCCCTGACGACGGCAGACATCCTAGCCCCCAAGTCTCCGGCGGCTTGCGGGACCACCTCGGCGGTCGGCGCCATCGTTCGCAGGAATGGGACGGCATCCGGCGAGTCCACGGCGATCACGAGATGGGTGCGCGGGAGCTGTTCCACTCGGCGCAGGGTGTCGTCCAGGAACGCGCGGGCCAACTGGGCCGCCTCGTCCGGCGAGAGGGGCGGGGTGAGTCGCGTCTTCACCCGGCCCGGGAGAGGAGCTTTGGCCATGACGACAAGATGGACCGGGGCGACCACTCCGGTACCGGGTACAGGCTTGTACCCGGTACCGGCGACGGCGAGGCCGTGAGGGCCGGACACAGCGTATCGGCCGGCGAGGCGCACGTGCTCCGCGACGGTGCGCCACCAACCGCGCTGCTGCCACCGTCGGGCCGAGGTCCGCAACGGGCCCGGCAACAGGACGACCCGCCCCGCCCGGCACAGGCGCTCGGAGAGCTCCACGTCTTCGCACGCCGGCAGGTCGGCAAACCCGCCGAGGCGTGCCCACACGTCGCGGCGCACGAAGATCCCTTGATCGCCATAGAACGATCGCTGGAGCCGCGGTCGAACCCAGCCCCACGCGTCCAGGACACGATAGCGGAGGCCCGGGGCGGCGATCCGAGTCGTGAACGCCCCGCCGACGACGCGCGGATCGGCCATCGCACGGCGGAGTTGCGCGGCCCAGTCCGACGGTACCTCGGAATCCGCGTGCAGGAACCAGAGCCATGACCCTCGCGCCACGGCAGCCCCGGCATTCATTTGGCGGGCCCGACTTCTCGGGCTCAACACCACCGTCGCGCCCCAGCGCCGCGCGAGATCCGTGGTACCGTCGCGGCTGCCGCCGTCGGCGATAACAATGTCGAGCGGTGCGGTGCGCAGGAACCCGGCTAACAGCCGCGGCAGGACCTCGGCCTCATCCAGCGTCGGGATGACGACGGAAAGATCGTTCACCGGGTATGGGCGAGGCCGTAGATCAGGGCGGCGCAGGCGGCCGCCACCGGCAGGGTGATGACCCAGGACAGCGCGATGTTCCGGATCACGTCCCATCGGCCGGCGCGGGTCGCCACACCGATCCCACAGAGGGCGCCGACCGATACGTGCGTCGTGGAGACCGGGAGCCCCCACCCCGAGGCGATCGCCACCAAGAAACTGGTGACTACATTCGCGGTGAATCCCTGGCCGTGGTCCATCGTCGTGATCTGCCGACTCATCGTCTGCGCCACCCGCCGGGCGTTGAGCCACCCGCCGCCCGCCATCGCCGCCGCCACGAGGACGAGGCCGGTCGTCACGGGGAGCCGCAGGGCCTGGGCCGCCACCAGCAAGGCCATGATCTTCGGGGCGTCATTGAGCCCTCGGGCGAAGCCGACAGCCCCCGCCGACACGTAGTGCGCGGCGTCCAGCGCCCGCCGGACATCCACGCCGAACACCACGCCGCGGTACTGTTCCACGCACGCCGACCGCTCCCCCACCGTCAACGCCGCCCCCGTGGACTGCAGGACGGCCGTCCCGTCAGACCGCAGGCGCACCGGCTCCCAGCCCGGGCCCACGCAGACGCAGAGTTGCTTCACGATGCCGAGCCGCGCACGGGCCGCGTGCAGAAGGGGGTAGATTACCGCCGTCAATGCCAGCGCCATCAAGGGACTGGCCACGAGCGGGAGCAGGAAGACCGACCCTAGCGTCCCCAGACGGACCTGCGGCCCCACCGCCATCCACCCGGCGCCGACCAGGGCCCCGACGAGCGCATGCGTCGTGGAGATCGGGAACCCGGTGAGGGTCGCCAGGAACACCGTCAGGGCCGCCCCCACCCCGACGGCCATGAGGAACGCGGGGTCGGCCGTGACGGCCGCCGGCACCAACCCTTTCCCGCTGAACGCCTTCACCAACCCCTGCGACACCCACAGGGCGGCCAGCGACCCGGCGAACGTGGTGATCGTCGCCCACCCCAGCGCGTGGTGGTAGTCGGTCGTCCGGCTGCCGAAGAGCGTGGCGACCCCTTTAAAGT
>JACQRF010000099.1 GCA_016206635.1 Candidatus Omnitrophota bacterium | reverse complement strand
TCCAACCCATCCAGGAGATCGTCCACGTAGCAGAAGCTCCGCGTTTGTGACCCGTCCCCGTACACCGTCAGGTCTTCCCCTCGCAAGGCCTGGCCGATGAACGTCGGAATGGCCCGCCCATCATCGGGACGGATTCGAGGTCCATAGATGTTGAAAATTCTGACGATGTGCGTGTTGACGCCATGCACGCGGCGATAGGCCATCGTCATCGCCTCGGCAAACCGCTTGGCCTCATCGTAGACGCCGCGCGGCCCGATGGGATTCACGTGGCCCCAATAGCTCTCCGGCTGCGGATTGACCTGGGGGTCGCCGTAGACCTCCGAGGTGGAGGCCAGCAGGAACGCAGCGCCCTTGGCCTTGCACAACCCCAGCATGTGGTGAGTCCCCAAGGCGCCGACTTTCAACGTTTGGATCGGATATTTGCCATAGTCCACCGGGCTGGCGGGCGAGGCCAGATGCCACACCGCATGCACCGGGCCGTCCAACATCAACGGTGTCGCGATGTCATGCCGGATGAACTGGAAGCAGGGGTTGGTCAGCAGCGGCCGGAGATTCGCCTCCGTGCCGGTGATCAGGTTATCAACGCAGACCACCTCGCACCCCTTCGCCAGCAACCGCTCGCAGAGGTGGGAGCCCAGGAATCCCGCCCCGCCGGCCACCACCATCCGCGGGCCGTTCGTCATCAGTGGACCGCCACCTGCGGCCGGCGGCCGGAAAAATCAGTGAGATGGCCCCAGAGCAACCGGGCCCCGCGGGCCAGGAATTTCAGATCGTCCCGGCTCCGCACCGAGATCAGCTTGCGGACCAGAAATCGCGGCGTCACAAAGCTCTTGTAGATGCCGCGGGTCATGGCCAGCACCTCATCGTCCGACATGTTGTCGCCAGGGGTCATGACCGGTTTCGACATGTCCCACTGGTTCCAGTCGCCTGGGGGATACTTGAGCCAGCCATGCTCCACGCACTGGCGATAGAGGGCCGTGCCGGGATACGGGATGCAGATCGTCGCCTGCAAGGTGTCAATCCACCCGCGGGCGAACAGCTCCTGCGTGAACCGGATCGTCCGCGCGGCGCCCTCTTTCGATTCCCAGGGGTATCCCACCATGCAAGTGACGTGGGGTTCGAGGCCGGCGCCCTTGGCCATCCGCGCCGAGGTCTCCATGTCATGCTCTTTTTGGCCTTTGTTGATCCGCACGAGCGTCTCGTGATTGGCCGACTCCAACCCAAAGAGGATGAATCGGAACCCGGCGCGGCCTAGGAGATTCCATTCGGATTGTTTGAGCGCCCCGGGCCGCATATTGCAGCCGATCGTCACGCGGCACCGGCCGTGCCGCTTCCCTTCGTTAAACTTGATCAACCGCTCACAGCAATCCTGCAACCACGCGCCGATCGGAAACGTCCCGGTGTCGTCAAACAACTCCCGGATGCCGAGCGAGGCGCACGACTCCACTTCCGCCATGAACTGGTCCACGGTCCCCACGCGCCAATTCTTGAAGGTGTTGGTCCAGGAGCAGAAGGTGCAGCCGCCGTCATGACGCCACCAGCAGTCGCGACCTCCGGCCATTGAATGCGTGCCGGGGAGATACTTGTAGTTGCCGGAGCCGCGCTCGTAGCCGTAGAGCCGCCATTTCGTGAGCTGCCGGTCCACGACCGGCAGCGTTTTCAAATCTCCGGTGGTCGGTTGGTGGAACACCCCGCGCACCGATTCACCGGCCGACAGCCGCTTCGCGATCTCGACCAACCCGAAGTCGTAATCGCCGCCGGTCAGCGCGATGTCCACGGCGCACCGATCCAGGCTCTCCTGCGGCAAGGCCGTCACGTGATCGCCCATCAACACGGTTGCGCAGCGGGGCAATGCCTGTTTGACGGCATCCACCTTCCCCCAGGTGCCGATCACGCTAGGGGTCTTGACTTCCCATGCCAGGAGGTCCGGCTGGAACGTTTCAAGCTGTTGGAGCTGCTGCGCCCATGTCAACCCCTCGGCCGGACCATCCAACCACAGGATCTCATGGCCGGCCCGCTTGAGGAGCGTGGCGGCCATCGCCGGAATGTAGGGGTAGATAAACGCCGGGGCGCTGAACACCTGGGCTTGTCGATTTTGTCCGACCTGATGAAATCCTCTGGGATCGTCCAGCGACGGGTAGCCGAGGCAGATCTTCATGCTGACGGCCTCGCAGCATTGGCCCGCAGGCAATGGGCCTCCTGTTCCCGAAACCACGCCACCGTACGAGCCAGCCCTTCCTCGAAGCTGACCGACGGGGAAAATCCCAGCACGGTTTTCGCCCGGGTGATATCAGCGAAGGTGCGCCGGGCCTCCCCCATCCTGGCCGCCAGGTGGCGAGGCGCCACCTGGCGATGGGCGATCCGGTTCAGGACACCCAAGGTGTCCAGCAAGGTATAATCGCGCCCCCCAGCGACATTGAAGACGCCGGGGCCAATCGCCGCCGCATCCAGGGCTTGCAACGTCGCCTGCACGATATTCTCCACATAGAGAAAGTCGCGGCTCTGCAGACCGTCGCCGTAGACCGGCGGCGATTCCCCTCGCAGCACACACACCGAGAACCTCGGGATCGCCATCGCATAGCCGGATTCCCCGTCCATGCGCGGGCCGAACGCATTGAAATATCGGAGGCACACGATCTCCATCCGGTACAGCTCGCGGAACAGCTGCGCGTACAGCTCGCCCACGAGCTTGCTGACCGCGTAGGGCGACCCAGGATGGAGCGGCTGATCCTCCTGCGCCGGAAACGTCGCCGCGTTCCCATACACGGCGCTGGACGAGGCGAGGACCACGCGGGCCACGTGGGCCTCCCGTGCGGCCAGCAAGACGTTCAGCGTCCCGGTGGCATTGGTCTGATGACACAGCGCCGGATGGTCCAGCGACCGTGGGATGGAGCGGATCGCCGCTTCATGCACGACGTGCGTCACATGGTCCATCGCGCGGCGCACCGCCGTCGGATCGCCGACGTCGCCGCGGACGAGGTCGATCCGGGAGGCGGCCGCCGACAGATTCTCCAATGTCCCCGTGGAGAAATCGTCCAGCACCCGCACCTGGTCGCCGCGCGCCACGAGGGCGTCGACCACGTGCGACCCGATGAACCCCGCCCCGCCGGTCACCAGCACCCGCCTCATAGCCGCTCCACGGCGGCCCGGACGCGGCCGGCGCGGCGCATCACGTTCCGCGTATCCAGGATCATGGCGGCCTCCCGGCCCAGCCGCCGGTAATCAATCGCGCTGTGGTCGGTCACGATCACCACGCAGTCGGCCGCGCGAATCACTGATGGCGTCAACGCCCGCGAGCGGCGCCGCGCGCCGCACACGGTGATGACCGGAACCAACGGGTCATGGTAGGACACCGCCGCCCCCTTGCGGGCCAACACCTCCATGATTTCCAGGGCCGGCGACTCCCGCGTATCGTTGGTATCCCGTTTGTACGCCACGCCGACCACCAGGAGACTCGCCCCTTTGACCGCCCGGCCGCGGGCATTCAGCGCCTCGCCGACCCGGTGGACAACATACTGTGGCATTGACGTATTGATCTGCGCGGCCAGATCGATGAGGCGCGCCTCCGCGCCGGCGGCCCGAGCGCGCCAGGACAGGTAGATCGGGTCCGAGGGGATGCAATGCCCGCCGATGCCGGGGCCCGGATAGAATGGCATGAAGCCGAACGGCTTCGTGCTGGCCGCCTCGATCACTTCCCACACGTCAATGTCCAAGGCGCGGCAGAGCAGCGCGAACTCATTGGCGAGGCCGATATTGACTAACCGGAACGTGTTCTCCAGCAGCTTGGCGGTCTCCGCCACGCGGCTGGACGACACCGCGATGACCCGATCCAGGACCTGCCCGTACAGCTGGGCCGCCAATCGCGTGGCGCGCGGCGTGACGCCGCCGACCAACTTCGGGATATTGCGCGTGGCGAACCGGGAATTGCCCGGATCGATCCGCTCGGGAGAGAACGCCAGGAACACCTGGGCATCGAGGCGGTGCCCGG
The DNA here is from genome assembly GCA_016206635.1 of Candidatus Omnitrophota bacterium. Classification (GTDB taxonomy): domain Bacteria; phylum Omnitrophota; class Gorgyraeia; order 1-14-0-20-64-10; family JACQQZ01; genus JACQRF01. Next base: position 3,621 of record JACQRF010000099.1, on the reverse strand, counting down.
CCTCCTCTATGGTGGCACGGACCACGCCGTCCGTCGTGCCGGGGTACGTCGTGCTTTCCAACACCACCAACGCCGGCGGCCGCGCGGCGCGGGCCACGGCCCGCATCGCTCCCACGACGTACGACAGGTCCGGCTCGCGGGTCTTCAGCAACGGCGTCGGCACACAGACAATCACGGCGTCGGCGCGGCGCAGGGAGGCGGGGCGATCCGTGATGACCGTCGTCGGGCGCTTGATGAATGCCCGGATTGTCTGGTGTGATAGATCGGAGACGTACGACCGGCCGGCCCGCAGCAATTGGAGGCGCCGGGCGTCCCGATCCAGGCCGATGACCGGGAACCCGGCCTCCGAGAAGGCCGTCGCCAACGGCAGCCCCACATAGCCGAGCCCCACGACGGCGACCGTCGCCTCCCGCCGTCGGATGCGCGCGGCGAGCTGCTCATACGCGCTCGGCATACGCCCCCACCCGCTCCCGCCAATAATTCAGCAAATCCCGCAAGGTCGTCTCGAACGGGATCTCCGGGCGCCATCCGGTCCGCCGCTGGAATTTGGCCGGATCGCCGTGGAGCAGCGGCACGTCGGAGGGGCGCATCCGCGCCGGATCCGGCTCCACGCGCACCGTGGCCGAGCTCAGTTTCAGCAACGACTGCAAGACCGATTCGATCGAATGGGTCTCGCCGGAGCAGATGTTGTACACCTCGCCCGGCTCGCCGCGCTCGAGCGCCAGCCAATAGGCCCGGACCATATCGCGGACATCGGTGTAGTCCCGCTTCGCCTGGAGATTGCCGACCTTGACCACCGGTTCCTGCAACCCCCGCTCGATCTTCGCGATCTGCTGGGCGAAGTTGGATTCCACGAACACGTCGCCACGGCGCGGGCCGGTGTGGTTGAACCCGCGCGTGCGGACGGCGTGCAATTGATAGCTATGGTGATACTGGTACGCCAGCAGATCTTGGCCCACCTTGGAGACGCCATAGGGGCTCAGCGGGCGCAGCGGGTTGGTTTCTGTGATCGGCAGCTCATCCGGATGCACCAGGCCGTACTCCTCGGAGCTGCCCGCGATCTGGATCCGCGGCGTGATGCCGATCTGCCGGACCGCTTCAAACAAATGGAGCTGGCCGACGATGTTGGTCATCAAGGTTTCCGCCGGCGCCTTCCACGAGGTCGGGACGAACGACTGGGCGGCAAGATGGAAGATCCGATCGGGGCGCACCGTCTCAATCACCTTGCGGACCGAGGAGGCGTCCCGCATGTCGCACTCATGCATGATCAACCGGTCTTTGATGTGCTCCACGTTATCGGTCTTCGAACGCCACCGTTCGATCCCGTACACCTCGACGCCCGGCTGCGTCAGGAGGAACTCCGCCAGATGGCTGCCGGCAAACCCGGTGATGCCCGTGATCAGGACGCGCATGGTGTCCCCTTTTTCATCCTCAGCCAATGGGGGGCCGCGCGCGCTTTCAGCGGCCGCCACCATGACTCATGTGTGCGGTACCATTCAACGGTGTTCCGGAGACTGTTCTCGAATCGATGCGTGGGGGCCCATCGAGATTTTCTCTGTAACTTCTCCGTGCTGATAGCGTAACGCCGGTCGTGCCCCGGCCGGTCCGGCACATACTGGATCAGCGACAATGGTTTATCAAGAATCTTGAGGATCGTCTCCAACACATACTTATTGGTGACCTCTGCGTCATGCCCCCCACCGATATTGAATATCTCTGTGTGGTCTTGACTTTTCTGTTCATGGCACTCGATCACCTGGTCAATCGCCCGGCAATTGTCTTCGACGTGCAACCAGTCTCGGATTTGCAACCCATCGCCGTACAATGGGATCGGCTCATTTTGGATCGCGTTCGTGATCGCCAACGGAATGAACTTCTCTGGAAATTGATAGGGGCCATAATTGTTCGAGCTGCGAGTGATGACTGAATAGAGATTGAACGTCGACTTATACGCTCGTACCAAGAGATCGGCCGCCGCCTTGCTGGCTGCGTACTGACTATTGGGTTTTAACGAGCTGTCCTCGCGGAACGGTTCGCCATCCGTGCTGCCGTACACCTCATCAGTGGAGATCTGCACGAAGATCGGCCGCGGCGTTGCGCGGACGGCGGCATCGAGCAATACCTGCGTGCCGATCACGTTGGTCTGCAGGAACGCCGTCGGGTCCACGATCGAGCGGTCCACGTGTGATTCCGCCGCGAAATTCACCACCACGTCGCAGCCCTGGATGAGCGAGCGCGCCACGCCGGGGTCGGCGATATCCCCTTGGACGAATCGAAGTCGCCGATCCCCCCCGAGATCGCGGAGATTCTCCCGGTTGCCGGCGTACGTCAGCTTGTCCAGCACCACGACGGTGTCCTCGGGATAATGCCCCAACGTGTAGCGGACGAAATTCGAGCCGATGAACCCCGCCCCGCCGGTGATCAGCCAGCGGCGCACAGGCGCTCCCCCCGGACCGCCCGGCGCGCGGGCCGCCGATGACCCCGGGCTACGAGTTGGCTGGCGCGCAGCAGCGACTCGAAGGTCCCGCAGTCGGTCCACCAGCCCGGCAGCCGGTCATACGTCATCTGGCCGCGCGCGATGTAGGCATTGTTGACATCGGTGATCTCGAGCTCGCCGCGCCCGGACGGCTTCAAGGTGTTGATGATCTCGAACACCTGCGCATCGTACAGATAGATGCCGGTGACGATCAGATCCGAGGCGGGCCGCGTCGGCTTCTCCGTGATCGCGATGACCCGGCCGTGCCGCACCGTCGCCACCCCGAACCGCTCCGGGTCCGGCACCGCCTTGAGCAAGATTTTAGCGCCCCGCCCATGCCGCGCGAACCGCTGGACGAACCGCCGGATGGACGCCTGGAAGATATTGTCGCCGAGGATGACGACGATCGGCTCGCCGTCGGCGAAATGCTCGGCCAACCGGAGGGCGGCGGCGATCCCCCCCTCCCCTTTTTGGTAGGTGTAGTTGATGTGCTGCAACCCGAACGCGGCCCCATTGCCCAGCAACCGCAGAAAATCGCCGGCGTTACCGCCGCCGGTCACGAGGAGAATGTCGCGAATGCCGGCGTCCACGAGGGCCTGGACCGGGTAATAGATCATCGGCCGGTCATACACCGGCAACAGGTGTTTATTGGTGACGTTGGTCAACGGGGCCAGCCGCGTGCCGAGGCCCCCGGCGAGGATGACGCCCTTCATCCGCGCCCGATCCCCGCGTACTCAAAGCCGTGCCGGCGCAGCGCCGCCACGTCCAGGCAATTGCGGCCATCCACGATGATGGGGTGCGCCATCACCCGCTTGACGCGCCGCCAGTCGGCCTCCTGGAACTGCGGCCATTCCGTCAGCACCACCAGGCAATCGCTCCCCGCCGCCGCGTCGTACATCGTCCGGCAGAAGGTGGTCCCGTTCAAGCAGGTCTTGGCCTCCCGCATCGCCTGCGGGTCGTACGCCTTGACCGTGGCCCCGGCCGCCGACAGGCGCTGGATTACATCAATCGAGGGGGCGAATCGCATATCGTCGGTATTCGGCTTGAACGACAGCCCCCAGACCGCGAAGATGCGCCCCCGGACCGCTTCGCGCCCGAAGTGGGCGTCGATCTTCCGGAGGAGCACGCGCTTCTGCGCCTCGTTC
>JACQRF010000098.1 GCA_016206635.1 Candidatus Omnitrophota bacterium | reverse complement strand
GGGCCGAGATCACCGATTTCTGGGCGATGGTGTTCAACCCGTCGTCGGTGGTGCGGCTGGCCCACGTGGTGCTGGGCTGCTGGCAGGCCGGGGCGTTCCTGGTGTTGAGCGTCAGCGCGTTCTACCTGCTCCGGCAACGGCATGAGGCGTTCGCCAAGGCCTCCATGCGCATCGCCCTGCCGATCGCGGTCGTGGCCTGCAGCTTGCAGGTCGTCACCGGCCATCAGAGCGCGCTCGTCGTCAGCCGCCACCAGCCGGCGAAGCTCGCCGCGTTCGAGGGGCATTACCCGGCCCAGGCGCCGGCCCCCCTCCATGTGGCCGGCTGGGTGGATGAGCGCCGTGAGCGGACGGTCGGCCTCAAGATCCCCGGGGCGTTGAGCTGGCTCGTGCACGGGGATGCCCGGCAGCCGGTGACCGGGCTGCAGGCGTTCCCCCCCGCCGACCGGCCGCCGGTGCAGATCACGTTCCAGGCGTTTCACGGGATGGTGGCGATCGGGATCGGGTTGCTGGGGCTCAGTCTCCTCGGCCTGTGGACGTGGTGGCGCGGCACCTTGTGGACGCGGCGCGGGCTGCTCTGGGGGTTCGTCTTCGCCGTCCTGGGCCCGCAGATCGCCAACCAGCTCGGGTGGTTCGCCGCGGAGGTGGGCCGCCAGCCGTGGATCGTGTACGGGCTGATGCGGACCTCCGAGGGGATTTCCAAGGTGGTGTCGGCCCCGATGATCCTGTCGTCGCTGATCATGTTCACCGTCATCTACGCGCTGTTGTTCGGCCTGTTCCTCTTCCTGCTGGACCGCGAGATCCGGCACGGCCCCGAGGCCGCCGACGCCGTGGATGTCTACGCGCGGCAACGCTATGGGTGACCTGCGCGTCATCTGGTTCTGGCTGGTCGGCGCGCTGCTGGCCGGCTACGCCGTCCTCGACGGGTTTGACTTCGGCGTGGGGATGCTGCACCTGTGCAGCCGGGACGATGCCGACCGCCGCCGCCAGCTCAACGCGATCGGCCCGGTCTGGGACGGCAACGAAGTCTGGCTCGTGACCGGCGGCGGGGCGCTGTTCGCCGCGTTCCCGGCGGTGTACGCGACCGTGCTGTCCGGCTTCTATCTGGCGTTCATGCTGCTGCTGGCGGCCTTGATCTTCCGGGCGGTGGCGATCGAGTTCCGTAGCAAGCTGCCGATGCCGTGGTGGCGCCGGACGTGGGACGTCAGTTTCTGCGCCAGCAGCGTGCTCTGCAGTCTCCTCATCGGCGTGGCGCTGGGCAATCTGGCGCGCGGCGTCCCGCTCGGCCCCGACGGGGAATATGCCGGCACGTGCCTCGAGCTGCTCAACCCGTATGCGTTGTTGGTCGGCGCCACCACGGTGGCGCTGTTCCTGATGCATGGGGCGATCTATCTGGTGTTGAAGACCGAGGGGGCGCTGCAGGCGAGGATCCAACGCTGGGTCCCGCGGACGATCATCGGCTTCCTGCTGTGCTACGGGTTGGTGACGATGGTCACGCTCGTCTATTATCCGCGGATGGCGGAGCCGTTCCGGGCGCACCCGGCGCTGTTTGTCATCCCGGGGCTGAGTCTGCTGGCCATCGCCAATATCCCGCGCGAAATCGCGCACGGCCGGCCGTTCCGCGCCTTCCTTTCCTCATGCGCGGCGATCGCCGCACTCCTGGCGTTGTTCGGCATCGGGTTGTTCCCGGCGCTGGTCCCGTCCGTGCCGTTCCCGGAGCGCAGCCTCACGGTGTACAACGCGGCCTCCTCGCCCGCCACGCTGGGCATCATGGCGATCGTCGCCGCCATCGGGATGCCGCTGGTGCTCGCCTACACCGTCGGGATTTACTGGATTTTCCGGGGCAAGGTCCGGGTGGATGCGGCATGACCGCCCTCCCGTTCATGCTGGGCGCCCTGTGCGTCCTGGCGATCGCCTATCGCTACTACAGCCGGTTCCTGGCATCCCGCGTCGTGGGGCTCGACCCGGCGCGCCGGACCGCCGCCCATACGCTGAAGGACGGCACGAACTATCACCCGACCAATCGCTGGGTGCTGTTCGGCCATCATTTCGCCGCCATCGCCGGGGCCGGCCCGCTGATCGGCCCGGTGCTCGCCGCGCAGTTCGGGTTCCTGCCGGGGTTTTTATGGTTATTGATCGGAGTCGTTCTCGCGGGGGCGGTGCAGGATTTCATGATTCTGTTCGCCTCGACCCGGCGCGGCGGCCGGTCGCTGGCGGAGATCGCGCGCCAGGAAATCGGCCCGGTGGCCGGCCTGACCACGGCGATCGCGATTCTGTTCATCGTGATCGTGGCGCTCGCCGGCTTGGGGCTGGCGGTCGTCAACGCCCTCCGCGACAGCCCGTGGGGCGTGTTCACCATCGGGTGCAGCATCCCGCTGGCCCTGTTCGTCGGGTGGTATCTCTACCGGTTCCGCAAGGGGCGCATCGCCGAGGCGTCGCTGCTCGGCGTGATCGGCCTGCTGCTGGCGGTGTTCTTCGGCCGCGTCGTGGCGCAGGGGGCCTGGGCCCCCGCCTTCACGCTGTCGGCCCGCGGGGTCACCCTGGCGATGGCCGCGTACGGGTTCGTCGCCTCCGTCCTGCCGGTGTGGCTGCTGCTGTGCCCCCGCGATTACCTGAGCTCCTACATGAAGGTCGGGACGATCGCCCTGCTCATCGTCGGGGTCCTCTGGGTGAACCCGGTGATCCAGCAGCCGCTGGTCAGCCGGTTCGCCGGCGGGGGCGGGCCGATTATTCCTGGGACGCTGTTCCCGTTTCTGTTTATCACCATCGCCTGTGGCGCGGTCTCCGGTTTCCACGCCCTCGTCGGCTCCGGCACGACGCCGAAGATGATTGACAACGAGGCCGACATCCGCCCGATCGGCTACGGCGCCATGCTGATGGAGGGGTTGGTCGGCATCACCGCGCTGATCGCCTGCTGCGCGCTGTATCCGGCCGATTACTTCGCCATCAACGTGACGCCTGAGAAATTCGCGGGTCTCGGCCTCGCGCCGGTCCATCTGGAGCAGCTCGCGCAGCAGGCGGGGGAACCGGTCGCCGGCCGGACGGGCGGGGCGGTCACGTTGGCCCTCGGCATGGCCCAGGTGTTTGCCGGGTTGCCGGGGATGCGGCACCTGCTGTCCTACTGGTATCATTTCGCCATCATGTTCGAGGCGCTGTTCATCCTGACGACGATTGATACCGGCACGCGGGTGGCGCGCTTCATCCTCCAGGAATTTCTCGGGAAGCTCTATCGGCCGTTCGAGCGGACCGACTGGCTGCCCGGCACGCTGCTCTCCAGCGCCCTGGTCGTCGGCGCCTGGGCGTTCTTCATCCTCACCGGGAGCATCGCGACGATCTGGCCGATGTTCGGCATCGCCAACCAACTGCTGGCCGTCATCGCGCTGTGCGTGGCGACGACCGTCCTCGTCAACATGGGCCGGGCCCGCTACGCCTGGGTGACCGTGGCCCCGATGGCGTTCGTGGCGACCACGACGCTGACGGCCGGCTGGCAGAGCGTGTGGCAGAATTTCCTGCCGCTGACCCGCCAGCCCGGCCAGGCGGTTTTGGGCTGGGTGAACACCGGCCTGACCCTCTTCATGATGGGGTGCACGGGACTCATGATCGGCAACTCCTTCCTTCGCTGGCGCCGGGCGCTCATGGCGCGCGCCCCCGCGGGGAAACAGGGGCTGTCCCCGGTCCCGTTTTCGGCGTAACGCCTCTCAGCGTGTCCCTCGACCGTTACGCCGTCTTCCGCATCCCCGATTTCCGCCGGGCCTTGGGCTCCAAGTTCTTCCTGACGCTGGGCCTGCAGATGCAGCGGGTGATCATCGGCTGGCAGATCTTCCAGCTGACGCACGACCCGCTGGCCCTCGGGTTGGTCGGGCTCGCCGAGGCGCTTCCCTATATGGGTTGCCTGCTGTGGGCCGGCCATCAGGCCGATCGCCTGGAGAAGCGCCGGTTGATTCTGGTGGCCGAGGGCGGGCTGCTCATCTGCGCCGTCGCGTTCTGGTGGTTGGCCCGCGCGCCGTTGGCCACGCCAGCGCCGCTGTATCTCGTCGTGGGCCTGACCGGCCTCTTTCGCAGCCTTTTGTGGCCGGCCACCGCCGCGTACGTGGATGCCATCGTCCCGAAGGCGATCTATGCCCAGGCCGCCGGGTGGAATTCCACCCAGTGGCAGCTCGGGGCGATCGTCGGCCCGTTGCTGGGGGGCTGGCTCTATGCCGCCGCCGGGGTGGCGTGGGCCTATGCCGGCGTCGTTGCCTGGTTGGCGCTCGCCGTCTGGTACGCCCGTCGCTTGGCGCCGCATCCCCCAGAAAATAGGGACGGCTCTAGAACCGTCCCGATTTCTCGGGGGTTGTGGGAGGGGGTCCGGTTTGTGATGTCGCGCCAGGTGATCGTGTCGGCCCTGGCCCTGGATATGTTCGCGGTCTTGTTCGGCAGCGTCACGGCGATCTTGCCGTTTTTTGCCGAGCGGTTCCAGGCGGGCGCCGTGGGGCTGGGCCTGTTGAACGCCGCGCTGCCGGCCGGCGCCCTCGTGATGGCGCTCCACCAGGCCCACCGCCCGCCGTTCCATCGCACCGGCCTGGCGCTGCTGCTGGGGGTGGCATTGTTCGGGGCGTTCACGATCGGGTTTGCGCTCGCCCCCTGGTTTTGGCTGGCGGCCCTCTGCCTGGCCGTGGCCGGCGCTGCCGACAATGTCAGCGTCGTGATCCGGGCCAGCGTCCTCCAGGCCATGACCCCCAACCGCCTTCGCGGCCGCGTCTCCTCGGTGAACGGGTTGTTCATCAGCTCCTCGAACGAGATCGGCGCCTTCGAGTCCGGCGTGGCGGCCAAGCTGCTGGGGGTCGTGCCCTCAGTTCTTATCGGTGGATGCGCGACCCTCGTCTGCGTGGCGGTCACCGCCTGGCGCGCCCCGTCCTTGCGGCGGTTGGCGTTGCAGACCCAGGCTGTCCCTTCGCGCGATGGTGTTTGACGGGCCGGGAGACTTCCGCTATCGTGGTGGGTGTACGCAGTCGCTGAGCTGTGGGCTACTGAAGGAAGGGGCCCAAGGGGAAACCCTGGGTTTCCCCTTGAGATGACAAGGACATCGCCAGGAAGATAACAGTTGTAGGAGGATGCATGACTGGTGGCAACTGTGGCGTTTGCAAGGTCGTCGGGGTGCTGGTCGGGCTGGGGGCATTGAACTGGGGATTGGCTGGCGTGTTCGGGCTCGACCTGGTGGCGGCCGTGCTCGGGGCGGGCACCGGTCTGGCCAAGGTGGCGTACGGGGTGATCGGACTGGCCGGCATCATGAAGCTGGTGTCGATCTTCAAATGCTGTCCGTGCTGCAAGCCAGCGGCCGGCGGCGGCAGCTGCGGCTCGAAATAATTACGAGTCACGGGGGGTCCGGCTCCGGGGTGGCCTCCCTGGTCAATTGACCAGGGAGGCCACCCCGGAGCCGGACCCCCCGTGACTCGTAATTATTTCGAGCCGC
>JACQRF010000097.1 GCA_016206635.1 Candidatus Omnitrophota bacterium | reverse complement strand
GGCCGCCGCCGGGACCGTGGGCCACGCCTATCTGCTGCTCGGCCCGGGGGGCGTCGGCAAGGCGTTCCTCGCCCGGCAGATGGCCCAGGCGCTGCTCTGTCGGCATCCGTCGGAGGGGGACGCCTGCGGGTCGTGCGACGCCTGTCAGCTGGTGGCTGCCGGGCGGCATCCTGACGTCCAGCGCGTCGTCGTGCTCGAGGGGGCCACCACGATCACGATCGAGCAGATCCGAGAGCTGCAACGCTGGCTGTCGCTGGCGCCGTTCCATGGGCCGCGGAAGGTGGCGATCCTCGAGGAGGCCGAGACGATGCAGGAGCCGGCCGCCAACGCGCTGCTGAAAACGCTGGAGGAGCCGCCGGCGCCGGCCGTCCTGCTCGTGACCGCCGTCCATGAGAGCCGGTTGCTGCCGACGATCGTCTCCCGCTGCGCCAGGTACGCGTGCGGCCCGCTGCCGGCGGACGGCCTGCTGGCCGCGCTGGCGGCGCGCGGCGTCGAGCCGGGGCGCGCCCAGGCGATCGTCCGCCGCGCCGACGGGCGGCTCGGCCGCGCCGTGCGATTGGCGGACCCGGAGACGGAGGCCCGGCAGCAGGCGTGGTTGGCGGAATGGCAGGCGGCCGTCGAGGGCGGCATCCTGGAGCCGGCATTCGCGGCCCGCGGCCGCGCAGAGGCCGAGGAGTTCCTGGAGGTGGTCGCGGCCTGGTACCACGATGTGCTGAGCGTCTCCGTGGGGGCGGAGGACCGGGTGGTATTCCCGGAGGCGCGGGACCAGCTGCGGGCCCAGGCCGCCGGCTGGTCGGCCGACGCGTTGCTGGAGGCGATCGAGCAGGTCTACGCGACGCGCGCGCTGATCCAACAGCGCGTCAACCCGCGCACCGCGTGGGCGGCGCTCATCGCCCGCCTGGCCCGGCCGGTCGCGGGGGCCCGATGACGCGCCCCGGGCCGAAGCCGTATTACGTGACGACGCCGCTGTACTACGTCAACGCCCCGCCGCATCTGGGGCACGCGTATACCACGGTGATCGCCGACGTCCTGGCGCGCTACCAGCGGCTGCGCCGCGGCGCGGCGGGCGTGTGGTTCCTGACCGGCACCGACGAGCATGGCCAGAAGATCCAACAGGCCGCCGCGGCCGCCGGGCAATCCCCCCAAGCGTTTGCCGATGCCATCGTGCCGAATTTCCAGAACCTGTGGGCCGCGCTGAATATCTCGTACGACGATTTCATCCGCACGACGGAGCCGCGGCACCGGCAGAGCGTCCAGGCGGCGTTGACGCGGTTGTTCCAACAGGGGCAGATCGTCAAAGACCACTATGAAGGGTGGTACTGCACCCCGTGCGAAACCTTCTGGCCCAAGCTGGTCTTCGCAGGCCCCGGCGGCCAACCAGCAGCCCCCGTGTGCCCGGATTGTCGGCGGCCGGTCGAGCAGATCACCGAGGAGAATTACTTCTTCCCGTTGGAGCCGCACCGCCGGTGGCTCGTGGACCACATCCGCGCACAAGAAACATTCATTCTCCCGGCCACCCGCCGCAACGAGGTCCTGGCATTTCTTGAGCAGCCGCTCACGCCGCTGTGCATCTCCCGGCCGACGGCCCGCTTGAGCTGGGGCATCCCGCTGCCGTCGCCCCCGTTCGAGCCGGGCTACGTGACCTACGTCTGGTTCGACGCGCTGCTGAATTACATCACGGCCGTCGGCTATCCGACGGTGGATGCGCGGTGGCCGGCCGACGCGCATCTGATCGGCAAGGACATCCTCCGTCCGCACGCCGTCTATTGGCCGATCATGCTGCGCGCCCTCGGCCTGCCGCCGCCGGCCACCATCGCCGTGCACGGCTGGTGGCTCGTCGAGGGGGAGAAGATGTCGAAGTCCAAAGGCAACGTCGTCGACCCGAACGTTGTCGTAGGGGAGTTCGGCGTGGACGCGTACCGCTATTTCTTATTGCGCGAAATCCCGTTCGGGCAGGACGGGACGTTCTCCGAGGCGGCCCTCGAGCGGCGCTACACCGACGATCTCGCCAACGACCTTGGCAACCTGGTCTACCGTATGCTCACGATGGTCGAGAAATATTTTAATGGTGTGCTTCCCCTGTGCCCCAGCGTCGCGCCGGGATTACGTGGGGAGCTTATCGGACGAGCTATCGAGGCATGTGATTTTCAGGCGGCGCTTAACGCCATCTGGCAGACGGTGACCGAGGCCAACATGCTCGTGGATAAACGGAAGCCATGGGTCTTGGTCAAAGGCGGCGCTGCAGAAAAACAACAGCTTGCCGAAACGATGGGTACCTTGGCAAATTCTCTGAGAGCTGTTGCCGTCTGGCTCTGGCCGTTCATGCCGGCGACGAGCGAGAACATCTGGCGGCAACTGGGATGTCCGGGCGTGCCATCAGACGTCGAATGGGACATGGCATGGACTTCAAGGATGGCGGATGACCAGCGGATTCAGAAAAGCCCGCCGCTCTTTCCCCGCCGGTCTTGAAGCGGCGTTGAGCGCGCCCCATTGGAGACCCTCGACCCCGCCGTGGCGCTCCGCGTCGGGGCGTGAACGGCCCCCCGCACATGCCCCTTGCGGGTGAAGCGATTGTCAGGCATAATCGCTCTATAATATGAAGCGATTATGGTGCTGGCGATGAACTACCTCTGGCAGTCGGACACGTGGCCCCGGCTCCGCTGGAGGAGCGAGCCCCTGCTGCCGTTGATCAGCAAGGCGCGCGTCGTCCAAGGGGAGCTGCTCACCAAGGTGGCGGGTCTCGGCTTGGCGCTCAGCCGAGAAGCCCGCGCCGATGTGCTCACCGAGGAAGCCGTCCAAACCTCCGCCATCGAAGGAGAGCATCTCAACCGGGACTCGGTCAGATCGTCGGTGGCCAAGCAATTGGGGTTGCCGACCGCCGGCCTGCCGCCCGCCAATCGGTCCGTGGACGGGTTGGTGGAAGTCCTCCTCGACGCCACCCAACACTACGAGAAGCCGCTGACAGCGGCACGGCTGAAGCGCTGGCACGCGGCGTTGTTCCCGACAGGATGGTCCGGCTTGAGGCGCATTCGCGTGGGGGCCTGGCGCGGCGCCGAGCACCCGATGCAGGTGGTCTCCGGCGCCGTGGGTCGGGAGCGGGTCCATTACGAGGCGCCGCCGGGCGACCGGGTGGACGTCGAGATGAAACAATTCCTGTCGTGGTGGAAGGCCAGCGCTGTGCGGGAGGATGGCCTCCTACGGTCCGGGGTAGCGCACCTCCATTTCGTGACCATCCATCCGTTTGAGGACGGCAACGGCCGCGTTGGCCGCGCCCTGACCGACATGGCGTTGGCGCAGGATGAGCGTCTAGCCACCCGCTACTACAGTCTCTCCTCGCAGATCATGAAGGAGCGGGACGACTACTACCGGGTCCTCGAGACCTGTTCGAAGGGGAACGGGGATGTCACGGTCTGGCTTACCTGGTACCTCGGCTGTTATCGTCGCGCCGTGGAGGGGGCACAGCAGGTATTGAGCCGTGTCCTGGCCAAGGCGGAGTTCTGGCAGCGCCATCGCGACACCACTCTCACAGAGCGGCAGCGCAAGGTGGTGAACCGCCTGTTGGATGCCGGACCAGGAGGATTTCAGGGAGGACTCACGACCCGCAAGTATGTGGCGATGGCCAAGGCCAGCCGCGTGACCGCCTACCGAGAAATCTCGGATCTCCTGGTGAACGGCCTGCTCCGTCAAAACCCCGCCAGGGGACGCAGCGCCAGTTACGACCTGATCTGGCCGACCTGATCTCAACGGTGCCCCGTTGAGGTGACAGAAAAGGTTGGGAGGATGACAACCGTTTAGCGCTGCTCGAGGGGGCGCGACGACGGGGCGGGGGCGGCCGCGGCGTGCAGGAACACGTCCGGCAGCTTCCCTTGCTCGATGACCCGCAGGAAGGTATCAACGATCACCGGGTCGAATTGCGTGCTCGCCCCGCCCTTGAGCTCCGCCATCGCGGCCTGGCGGGTCATCGCCCCCCGGTACGGCCGTTCCGACGTCATCGCGTCCCAGGCATCGGTGACGGCGATGATCCGCGCCTCGAGCCGGATCGCCTCCCCCTTGAGTCCCGCCGGGTAGCCGCGGCCGTCCCATCGCTCATGCTCCTGCAGCACCATCTCCGTCACGTCTTTCATGAAGGTCAGCGATTCGAGGATCCGGGCGCCCCACGACGGGTGCTGCTTGACGACCTCGAACTCCTCCTTGGTCAGCGGACCCGCTTTGAGCAGGATGTGATCGGGGACGGCGATCTTCCCGATGTCGTGGAGCTCGCAGCCTTGTTCCAGGCGCTGGAGCCGCTCCTCGGAGAACCCGAGCTCCAGGCCGATCAGATGGGCGTAGGCCGCCACGGCTTGGGAATGGCTGCGCGTGTACGGGTCTTTGGCTTCCAGCGCCTGCATGAACGCCTTGACCGTGCCGAAGTACGCCTCCTGCAGCTGCTCGTGCATGGCGCGGAGCGACCGCATTTTTTCCTCGACCCGGAGCTCGAGATCCCGATTCCATTCCTCCAGGCGGAGATGCATCCGGTTCATCTGCTCGCTGTGCCGCCGCCGGCCCGTCGCCAAATAGCCGGCCATCAGCCCCAGCGTGACGAGGACCGAGACGACGCCCAGCCCCACCATCACGACGTACGGGCCGTCCATATGCAAGGTCGGCGGCAGCGCCGGGAAAATGTGATAGTGCGGCAGCGTGCCGCGATATTCCAGCGCGAGGACCGCCACGTAACTGGCGGCGGCGATGAGGGAGATGAACAGGCATTGCGCGAAGGTCAGGAACAGCGCGCTGAAGATGGCGATGACGGCCGTCAGCGGGACGAGGATGCTCTCGATGCCGCCGGTGTAATGGATCGCCGCGGCGAGGATCGCCGTGTTGAGCAGCAAGGACGTGCAATAGACGAGCGTGTCAGGCAGCCAGCGGATGCGGCGTTTGAGCAGCCGCACCAAGACCCCGTTGTACAGGACGAAGGCGAACAGGAGCGCCAGCGATGGGACGAGGGGACACGCCAGCCCCAGGAAGCGGGCCAAGATTAATGTGACGAGAAAACTCGGCGCCAGCCAGTAGCGCGTGACCTGGTCGGCGAACATCCAGTTGGCGAAGTGCTCTTGCTCGACGGAACGGGACGTCACTTTGGGTCGTTGCCTCGCCTCCGGGGGACTAGTATACTATCGGCGATGCGCTTTGTGTATGCGGATTACAACGCGACGACCCCGATGGATCCCGCCGTGGCCGACGCCATGCAACCCTTTCTCACGGAGTGGTTTGGGAACGCCTCCAGCCTGCATGCGGCCGGACGGCGCGCCCGGGCGGCGCTGGAGCAGGCCCGCCGGACGATCCTGGGCGCGTTGGGCGATCCGACCGGGCAGTTGGTGTTCACCTCAGGCGGGACCGAAGCGGACAACCTGGCGTTGCTCGGCGCGGCCGAGGCGCGGCAGGCGGACGGCCGCCACGTCGTGGTCTCGGCGATTGAGCATCAGGCGGTGCTGCAGGCGGCCGACGTGCTGGCCCGGCGCGGCTGGCAGGTGACGCGTCTGCCGGTGACGCGCGACGGGCTGGTGGAGGTGGAGGCGCTGCGTCGGGCGCTGACCTCCGACACCACCGTCGTGTCCATCATGCACGCGAACAACGAGGTCGGCGCCCTCCAGCCGATCGCGGAGGTCGCGGCCGTCGTGCGGGCGCATGGGGCGTGGTTGCATACCGATGCCGTGCAATCGTTCGGCAAGGTGCCCGTCAATGTCAAGACACTGGGTGTCGATCTGCTGTCGTTGTCCGCGCATAAACTCTGCGGCCCGAAAGGGGCCGGCGCGCTCTACGCGCGCCGCGGCGTCACGGTGATGCCGCAGCACGTCGGCGGACCGCACGAGCACGGGTGGCGGGCCGGCACCGAGGCGGTCGCCGCCTGCGTGGGGATGGCGCGGGCGGTCGAGCTGAGCGCGTCGCACCTGCCGGCGTGGGAGGCGGTGCGCCGGCGGCGGGACCAATTGGTGGCGGGGCTGCAGCAGCGCCTGCCGGACGTTGTGCTCAACGGCCACCCGGCGTTGCGGGTGGCGAACACGGCCAATCTCAGTTTTCTCGGGTGCGAGGGGGAACCGTTGCTGATCGCGTTGGACTTGGAAGGGGTCGCCGTCTCGACGGGGGCCGCCTGCGCCTCCGGCTCCGCCGAGCCGTCGCATGTGCTGTTGGCGATGGGCTTGCCGGAGGCCCAGGTCCGCGGCTCGATCCGATTTTCCCTGGGATGGCAGACGACCGATGACGACGTGCAGGCGCTGCTCGAGCGGGTCCCGCGCGTCGTGACGAGGCTGCGGGCGGCGGCCCATGCTGATTGACACCCATTGCCATCTCGATGACCCGGCCTATGCCCACGACCTCGGCGCGGTCTTGGGCCGCGCGGTGGACGCCGGGGTCGGCGCATGCCTGACGATCGGCACCGATGTCGCCAGCAGCCGGCGGGCGGTCGCGCTGGCGGCGGCGCATCCGAACGTGTGGGCGGCCGTCGGGATCCATCCGCAGGATGCCGTCCAATGGACCGACGACGCCGACGCGGCGCTGGAGGCGCTGGCGGGCCAGCCGAAGGTGGTGGCGATCGGCGAGGTGGGGCTGGATTATTTTCGGGAGGCGTCGCCGCGCGCGCAACAGCAGGCGGCGTTGCGCCGCGCGCTGCGACTGGCTCAGCGACGGCGGCTGCCGGTCATCCTCCACTGCCGCGACGCGTGGGGTGACCTGTTTCCGCTGCTGCGCGAGGCGCGGACGCCGCCGATCGCCCCGCAGGGACTCCCTTTGGTCGCCCCGCAGGGACTCCCTTTAGTCGCCGGGGTCCTGCATTGCTTCACCGGCGATGCCGCCGCCGCGACGACCGCCCTCGAGCTGGGGCTCACGATTTCGTTCGCGGGGAACCTGACATTCAAAAATGCCGAGCCGCTGCGGGCGGTCGCGCGGCGGATCCCGATCGAGCGGATGGTGGTGGAAACCGACGCCCCGTACCTGGCGCCGCACCCGTTGCGCGGGCAGCGCAACGAGCCGGCGCACGTGACGAAGACGGCCGCCGTCCTCGCCGAGCTGAAAGGGCTGTCCGTCGAGGACGTCGGGCGGATCACCTCCGTGAATGCCCACGCGCTGTTCGGCATCGGCCCGGCGCCGGCGCGTGGCGTCATCGCCTATCCCATCCGCGATTCGCTGTATCTCAATCTCACCAACGCCTGCACCGACCGATGCCGGTTCTGCGCGTTGAGCGAGCCGGAGTTCTGGGAAGGGACCGGCGCCGCCCCATTCGTCAAGGGGCACCACCTGCGGATGCCGCGCGACCCGACCAGCGAGGAGCTCATCCAGGCGGCGGGGGATCCGTCACGATACCGCGAGGTGGTCTTCTGCGGCTACGGCGAGCCGACGATCCGGCTCCAGGTATTGGTCGAGGTGGCCCGCGCGCTCAAGGCCAACGGCGCCCGCCGCATCCGGCTCGACACCAACGGCCACGGCAATCTCATTCATCAGCGCTCGATCGTCCCCGATCTCGCCGGGCTCGTGGATGAGGTGTCCGTCAGTTTGAACACGGCGACGGCCCAGCAGTATGTCGAGATCTGCCGCCCGACGTTTGGGGCGCCGACCTACGAGGCGATCAAGACCTTCATTCGCGAGTGCAAAGGGGTGATCCCGTCGGTGACGGCCACCGTGGTCGCCATGCCGGGCGTGGATGTCGAGGCGTGCCGGCGCATCGCGGTCGAAGAGCTCGGCGTGCAATACCGGGCGAGGCCATATGACGATGTTGGTTGATCACCCTGATGACCCCTCACCCGGTCCCTCTCCCCTCAGGGGAGAGGGTAGGGTGAGGGGATGGG
>JACQRF010000096.1 GCA_016206635.1 Candidatus Omnitrophota bacterium | reverse complement strand
GTCTCCACCCGCACGAGCGCCAGATTGGCATCGTAGTCATACATCCCGGAGGCGACCAGCCCAATCACCCGCAGTGGCCGCGGCGTCCGGTTGGCCAACGTCACCACGTTCACTGAGTCACCGGGCCGCACGCCCAGCTGCCGCGCCAACACCTGCCCGAGGATCACGCCGTCGGCGCCGGGGTCCATTGTCGGTCCCGGGTACAAGCTTGTACCCGGGACCGACAAGGAGGCCGCCAGCTGGGTCACGGACGGCTCGCGCGCCGGGTCGATGCCGCGCAGGAGCGCCCCCAGCGTCGTCGAGCCGGCCGAGAACAGCCCCTGCCCCTGCACGAACGGCGCGGCCGCCACGACGCGCGGCAGCCGCGTCACGCGCGCGATCACGGCCTCGGGCTCGGCGATCGCCGGCTCCGCCTGAATCACTAGATGGGCGTTGGCGCCGACAATCTTTGATTGCAAGTCCTGGTCGAACCCGGTCATGACCGCCAGCGTCGTGATCAGCGCCATGACCCCGACGGCGACCCCAGCCACCGCGATCGCCCCGATCACCGCGATGAACCGCTCCCGCCGGTGCGAGACGAGGTACCGGCTCGCCAGCAACCAGAGGGCGCGCATCAGTCCTTGCCGGTCCCGGGGACAGGCTTGTACCCGGTACTAGAAATGTCCGGCTTCAGCGTCGGGAACAGGATGACGTCGCGGATCGTGTTGGTATTCGTCAGCAACATCACCAGCCGGTCGATGCCGATCCCGAGGCCGCCGGCCGGCGGCATCCCGTACTCGAGCGCCTTGACGAATTCCTCGTCGGCGAAGAACTCCTGCTCGGCGCCGGGGGGCCGCTGCTTGACCTGCTCGGCGAACCGCCGGCGCTGCTCGGCCGGGTCGTTCAGCTCCGAGTAGGCGTTGGCCAGCTCGATCCCGCCGATGTACAGCTCGAACCGCTCCGCGAGGGTCGGATCGTCAGGCTTCACCTTCGACAATGGGCACAGCGCGAGCGGGTAATCCAGCACGAATGTTGGGGCGATCAGCGCCGGCTGCACCGTTTTTTCAAAGAGCTTGTCCCACACCGCGGCCAACGCCACCGCCGCCCCCGACGGCAGCCCGGCGCGCGCCGCCTGCGCCCGCGCCTGCGTCTCGTCGCGGCAGTCGGCGCCGGTCTGCTCGCGCAGCAACTCAAAAAAGGTCGCCTGCCGCCAGGGGCGCTTCAACGAGAGCGTCTCCTGGCCGTGCGGCACCGTCTCCCCGCCATGGATCGCCTGCGCCAGCGTCGTGATCAACTCCTCGGTCAGCACCCGCATCCCGGCGTAATCACTGTACGCCTGGTAGACCTCGAGCATCGTGAACTCGGGATTGTGCCGCGGCGAGAGTCCCTCGTTGCGGAAATTCCGGTTCAGCTCGTAGACCTTCTCGAGGCCGCCGACGAGCAGCTCTTTCAGGTACAGTTCCGGGGCGATCCGCAAATACAGATCGATCCCCAGCGCCTGGTGATGCGTCTTGAACGGGCGGGCCGCCGCCCCGCCGGGGACCGGTTGCATCATCGGCGTCTCCACCTCGAGGAACCCGCGCGCGTCGAGGAACCGGCGGATCCCCGCCACCAACTTGCTCCGCGTCTGGAACGCCTGGCGCACGGCCGGATTGACGAACAGATCCACGTACCGCTGGCGGTACCGCTGCTCCACATCTTTGAGGCCGTGCCATTTCTCCGGCGGGGGTCGCAGGCACTTGGCCACGATCGTCCACTCGGACACCTTGATGGTCTTCTCGCCGGTGCGCGTGGCGAACAGCTCCCCCGCCACGCCGATCACGTCGCCGAAATCCAGCGCGGACAACAGGTCGAATGACTCGCCGAGGGTGTCCTTGGCGAAGAACAGCTGGATCCGGCCAGTCTGGTCGTGGAGGTCGGCGAAGATGCTTTTGCCGTGCTCGCGATACCCCATCAGCCGCCCGGCCACCTTGGCCGCCACACCAGGGGTAAAGGTGGCCACGAACTCCCCGATGGCGGCGGTCGGCTGGAACCGCTGGCGGTAGGGGTCCCGCCCGGCCGCCCGAAGCCGATCAAGATTACTCAGTCGTTGTTTGACAAGATCATCGAGCGATTGCATGGGAGGGATGATTGGGAGTCAGTATAGCACGCCCCCGACGACGCGGCAAGCTGGCCTCGCGTCGGGCGTGGGCCCGCTGAGCATCGACGCTGTTGGGATTACGCGGCGATCAGATCAAGCGTAGGTTTGAATCAGGAGGATCTTGCGATCACGGTACTTGACCGGGGTAGGACTGACATCGAGCACCGCGAGTGCGCCCCCATGCGCAGCGGCCGCGGCGATGAGGTGCGGGAGGTTCTGCTCCACACGTTCCATGCCGTTCGAGAGGCAGAGGGTGGGGTGGATACCAATCACCGTGGCGTCCGGCATCCATCGGTGCACATCTTGAGTAGACGCGATCACAAGCCCGTGAAGAATCACCACGCCTTTGTTCGGGAGCCCCCGTTGTTGCACCACGTGTTGGAATGTTGACGGGTCGGTTACATGCCGCATATCGTAGTATGCGCGGGTCCAGGCAGGTTGCTGGCTTAAACCGACCTGATCTACGAAGGTGATGACCCCCCCTGGCGCAGCCAGCGTTTCATCCCATGGAACCATGAGCACACGGTAGTCCCGTACGAAGAAGCGGGACTGTCGGAGCTCGCTCGGGATCGTGATCGCTGCCCCCTGGCCGTTGATCCTGGCTATGCCGCCGGCATCCACCATAATGCTCACCGACCCTTGCTGCAGCGCCGCGGCGATCGGGTCCTCCTCCATCCCGGCCTCGCGCGTGCGGGGGGATGATCCCCTCAGTGTGTCGTCGAGAACCGGCTGTTGGTTGGACTCCTCCAGCCCGACGGCGCGGAGCGCGAGCGCCGGGTTCGGGACACTGAGGGCGAGGGCCAACCACAGCGCGAAGAACCGGCATGACATTGCCATAGGCTGTT
>JACQRF010000104.1 GCA_016206635.1 Candidatus Omnitrophota bacterium | reverse complement strand
GGTCAATGTCGGTGATGCCGAGGCAGTAGCTGACCACGGAGCCGGCCGCCGACCCGCGGCCCGGCCCGACGGGGATCCCCTGCGACTTCGCGTGGCGGACAAAATCCCAGACGATCAGGAAATAGCTGGTGAAACCGGTCTTCTCGATGACGGACAGCTCGTGCTGGACGCGCGACTTCACGGCGTCCGACGAGTCAGGATAGCGGCGGGCCAACCCCTCGTCCACCAGGCCCCGCAGGTACGCGACCTGCGTCTTCCCCGCCGGCGGCGTGAACTGCGGCAGGTGCGGCGTGGTCAGGTCCAGCTCGATGTTCGACTTCTCGGCGATCTCGACCGTCCGGCGCACCGCCTCCGGCATCTCGCGGAACACCGCGAGCATTTCCTCCGGCGATTTGAAGTAGAACTCGTCGTTGGCAAATCGGAACCGGTTGGGATCGGCCAGCGTCGTCCCGGTCTGGATGCACAGCAGCGCCTCATGCGCCTTGGCATCCATCCGGTCGAGGTAGTGCAAGTCGTTCGTCGCCACGAGCGGCAGCGCGAGGTCCTTGGCCATCTCCACCAGCGCCCGGTTCACCTTGGCCTGGTCGCCGAGCCGATGGTCCTGCAGCTCCAGATAGAAATTCCCCGGGCCGAAGATCTCGACGAACTCGCCGGCGGTCTTCCGGGCCTGTTGCTCCTGCCCCGCCACGATCAGGTGCGGGATCTCGGAGGCGAGGCACCCGGACAACGCCATGAGCCCCTGGCCGTATTGGGCGAGCAGCTCCTTGTCGACGCGCGGCCGGTAATAAAATCCCTCCAGGTAGGCGAGCGACACCAACTTGATGAGATTCCGGTAGCCGTGCTCGTCGCGGGCCAGCAGGAGCAAATGGTACGAGGCGTCGCTGATCCCCTGGTTGGACTTCTCGAAACGGCTGCCGGGGGCGACGTACGTCTCGACGCCCAAAATGGGCTTGATCCCCCCCTTCAAGCATGCCTGGTAGAACTCAATCGCCCCGAACAGGTTGCCGTGGTCGGTGATCGCCAGCGCCGGCATCTTGTGCCGCTGGGCCTGCGCGATCAGCCCGTCGAGCCGGCAGGCGCCGTCGAGCAGCGAGTACTGGCTATGGACGTGGAGGTGGACGAAGTCGCTATGCGCCTTCATGATTCAACGAGGGAAAATATTGTCGGATGACCGCCGCCACCCGGGCCTGGGTGGCCGGGTCTTGGATCACCTTGTGGCCCCGGTTGGCCGCGCGGTCCTGGTTGATCATCGAGGCGTACTCGATCGACGGGGCAGCCCGGCTCGGGAAGACGTTCGCCCCCCAGATATCGTCGAGGGAGGACCCCATCTCGAGCAGCTGCCGCTCGCCGTCCGCATGCTGGACGGCCCCGGCGACGAGGAGGCCGCGCCGGACATCCACGACCACTTTGATCATCCCGCCGAAGATCTCGTCGGCGAACGCCTGGACTTCGGCCGGGCTCAGGGGGGCGCGGACGATCCGCATCAGGTCACTGGCCCGGCTTGCGGGCGAGGGCCGTGAAATCCACGACGCCGACGCTCAGCCCCAGGCACATCCATCCCACGCCCCACAAGAGCGAGGCGATGACCGGCCGGCCGGCCGAGACGGCGACGCCCCACGACACGAGCGCCAGGGCCCCGGCCACCACATAGAGCCATCGAACGGATGTCAGCATTGGAGCCCCTCCTAGGTCACGGCGGGTCGCCCGCCCTTGGCGGACGACTTCCGCAAATAATTCGTCAACTCATCAATAGCGCGGCTCGTCTCCGTCGCCAGCACAAACAAATGGTCGAAAATCATCTTGCCGAGATACCCCTTGTCCGCCGCGGCATAGAGGCGGTCGCGGATCTCGCCGGCCGCCAGATTCGCCTGCGCCAGCGGCGGCGCGAACTCACCGGTCTCGCTCCGCTTGAACCCCTCGACGATGTGGGTCAGGATCGCCACGCACCCGGTCCGGAACTGGTCCTGCATCTGGGCGTCCTTGGCGAACGCCCCCTGCGCCGACACGGTGTAGACCTCCAGCGTCAGCTGCTTGGCCTTCTGCCACGCGGCGATTTCCTCCAGCCGGCCCAGCGACGCGACCGCCACGAGCTCAGCCCCCCGCCGCCGGCGCGGCCGGCGTCACCGGCTCGGCCGGGAGCGTGATCTGGAACGTCGTGCCCTTCCCCTCGCCCTCCGACTCCAGCCAGATCTGTCCGCCATGGCGCTCGATGATTTTCTTGCAGATGGCCAGGCCGATCCCGGTGCCGGGGTATTCCCGCTTGGTGTGCAGCCGCTGGAAAATCACGAACACCCGGTCCGCGAACTTCGGATCAATCCCGATCCCGTTGTCCCGGATCGAGAGATGCCACAGGCCGGCGCGCTGGGCGGCCGAGACGTGCACCGCTGGCGGGGCCTCGCCGTGGTATTTGATGGCGTTGCCGATCAGGTTCTGCAACACCTGCGTGAGCTGCGACGGGCTGGCCATCACGACCGGCAGCGGGTCATGCGTGACGACGGCCTGGTTCCCCTGGATCGCCGTGTCGAGATTCGACAGCGCCTGCGCCAGCAGCTGCTCCAGGTCGGCCGGCTCCAGGGCCAGCTCCCCGCGGCCGGCGCGGGAATACATGAGGAGGTCGCGGATCAGCGCCTGCATCCGGTACGCCCCGTCCACGATGTAGCCGATGAATTTGTCGGCCTCGGCGTCGAACTTCCCCTTGTACCGCTGCTGCAGCAGCTGGGTATAGCTGGCGATCTTCCGCAGCGGCTCCTGGAGATCGTGCGAGGCGGCGTAGGCGAACTGCTCCAGCTCCTGGTTGGATCGCGCCAGATCCTCGGCCGTCTTCCGAGCCACCGCCTCGGCCTGCGTAAGCTCGGTGACGTCGCGCACGTTGACGATGATCCCCTCCACCACCCGGTCGTGCAAGAGATTCTTGAGCCACGCCTCCATCGAACGCCAGGAGCCATCTTTGTGCCGGCACTGAAACTCCGCGAACTGGGTCGTCCCCGACCGCCGGATCGCCTCGTTGAACACCATCAGCGCCTTCGGCAAATCGTAGGCGGCGACGAATTCGAACAGGCTCTTGCGCACCAGATCGTGCGGCCGGTAGCCGAGCACCCGCTCGATGGACGGGCTCTTGTACCGCATCACGCCGTCGGCCTCGAGGACGAGGACGATCTCCTGGGCGTTCTCGATCAGCAGCCGGAAATGCTCCTCCCCGCGGCGCTGCGCCTCCTTGGCCCATTTGAGCTCGGTTTGCGTCTGGAGGAGGTTGAATTCCCGCTCCACCCAGCCGGCGAGATTCCGCAGCGCCTGGGTGTCCGCCGGCGACAGCTCCCGCGGCTGCGCGTCCGCGATGGCGAGGACGCCGACCTTGCTGCCGTCGGCCGCCGCCACCGGATGTCCGGCGTAAAACCGCAGATGCGGCTCGTCGGCCACCTGCGGGAACGCCGCGAACCGGGCATCGCGCGGCGCATCGGGCACGATGAGCGGGCCATCGCCGAGCATGACGTGATTGTCAAAGGTCGCGGCGCGCGGCAGCTCGGGCGGCCCGCCGCCGTAGCGCGATTTGTACCAAGCCCGCGTGGCGTCCACCACGGAGATGGCCGCCCACGGGACATTGAACGCGCGGGCGGCCAGGCGCGTGATCCCGTCGAACCGCTCCTCCGGGGGCGTCTCCACGAGGCCGAGCGCGCGCACCGCCACCAGCCGTTGGGTCTCCGCGGAAGGGCTGGGCATCGCCGCCATGGGGTCGGATCAGGGGGCGGTCAGGAGCTTTTGAATGATCGCCAGCAGCTCGGCGGCATCGTACGGCTTCCGAAGATACGCGGAGAACCCAACCGTCTTGCACAGCTCGTCGAGGTCGCGGGTCGCCGAGGCCGTGAACAACGCCACCGGGATGCGCGCCGTCGTCGGGTCCCGCTTCAACCGCCGGCAGATTTCCAGGCCGTCGAGCCGGGGGATCAGGAGGTCCACGATCACGAGGTCCGGCTGCCGCTCGATCGCCAGCTGCAGGCCGGTCTCGCCATCGGCGGCCGTGAGCACCGCATAGCCGTTGGCCTCCAGCCGCGTCTGGATCAGCAGGACCTGGTCCGGCTCATCATCCACGAACAAGATGGTTTTCTTGGCCTTGGCCGTCTTGAGATCCATCAGCGCGCCCTCGCGATCGCCAGCAATTCCTCCGCGGTCCTCGCCTCATCCGGATACGTCGCGCCCCGCCACGACACCGCACACTCTACCACGGCCTGCTCGATCTGCGCGGCGACTTTCGCCGCGCCGGCCCGGTCGGTCTCCGCCAGGAGGACCACCGCCCCCTCCGGGGCCGGCAGCGCCAGGACGCCGGCCCGCCCCGCCCGGTCGCGCAGCGCCCCCTGGATCGCGTCCATCACCGCAGCCGGCGCCGGCCCGCCCGCCGGGACGCGGATCAGCAGCACCGAGAGCCGCGCGTGGTCCATCGCCGCCTTCTGCACGGCATCTTTCAGGTGGACGGCCAGCACCATCTCGACCGAGTAGGCGGGGAGCGTGAAGAAAAAGGTGGTCCCCTGGCCCAGCCGGCTCTCCACGCGGATGGTCCCGTGGTGCAGCTCGACCAACCCCTTGGTGATCGCCAGTCCCAAGCCGGTCCCCAGCTCGCCGCCGGCGGCGTCGGGACGGCCGAACTGCTGGAACCGGTTGAACACCTTGGGCAGGTTCTCCGCGGCGATCCCCAAGCCGGTGTCGGCCACGCGGCACTCGACCCAGCCGGCGGCGGCCGGGGCGGCGGCGATCTCGACGCCGCCGCGCGTCGTGAACTTCATCGCGTTGCCGACGAGGTTCGTGAAGACCTCAACCAATTTATCCGCGTCGCCGTACACCTCGAGCGGGCCGGGGGGGATCGTGACGGTGAGCGTTAAACGTTTCTCCGCCGCGCGCGGCTCGAACCCGGCCGTCGCCTGCCGGATCAGCGCGGCGAGATCCACCCGCGCCCGCTGCAGCCCCACGCGTCCCGCCTCCAGCTTGGAGATATCGAGCAGGGCGTTGATGATCCGGGCCAGGCGGTCCATCTGGTTGCGCGCGATCTGGAGGATCTGGACCTGCCGCTCGCTGACCGGGCCCAGGAGCCCATCGAGGACCTGGCTGATCCCCTCGCGGGTGATCGAGAGCGGGGTGCGCAGCTCATGCGACACGGTCCCGACGAAATCGTCCTTCATCTGCTCCACCTGCTTGCGCTCGGTGACATCCTGGACGTACGTGCGGGCGACGCGGTCCCCCTGCACGTAGTAAAACTGCTGCTCGTAGATGCGGCTGCCGATCGTCAGCTCGCGCATGGACGACAGCCGGTGGCTCTGCTGGAGCTGCCCGATGATCGCCGGGGCATCGGCCAGCAACGGGTGCCGGGCCGCCAGCGCCGGCAGATCCGGGAACTGCGTGCGCGTCGCCGGGTTGCTGTAGGTCACCTGCCCCGCCAGATCCACCTCGAGAATCGGGTTCGGGTTCAGCTCCGGGAACGAGGCCAGCCGTGAGAGCTCCTCCTCCGCCCGCTTGCGCTCGATGGCGTAGCGGATGACGCGCGACAGCAGCTTGCCATCCACCGACCCTTTGACCAGGTAATCCTGCGCGCCGTGCCGGACCGCCTCGAGGGCGAACGTCTCATCGTCGAAGCCGGTCATCAGGACGATCGGCACCGCCGGGGCCTGGGCATGCACCCGCAGGAACGTCTCGATCCCGCGACTGTCCGGCAAGCCCAAATCGGACAGCACCACATCGGTGCTGTTTCGGGCCAGCGCGTCCAGCCCCGCCTTCAGCCGGTCGGCCCAGGTGACCTGGAACTTCGGGTTGGCGCTCTCCGCCAGGACGATCTTGACGAGATCCGCGTCGCCCGGATCGTCCTCGATGAGCAAGACCCGGATCGGCGGCGAGGGGGCCGCGCCCCCTGAGGGCGGCCGGGGCGGTGGGGTCACGCCATGCCGAGTTTCTGCCGGGCCGCCGGGGACATGCGGCTGGGGTCCCACCGCGGCTCCCACACGACGGTCACCCAGGCCTGCTCGACCCCCGGCACCTTCAGGACCGACTGCTTGGCCGACATCGCAATCTGCTGCGCCATGCCGCACCCTGGGGTCGTGAGCGTCATCGTCACGCGCACCGTCTTGCCGTCCTCGACCGCCACGCCGTACACGAGCCCGAGCTCCACGATATTGACCGGGATCTCCGGGTCGTGGACCTCTCTCAACGCGTCATAGACCTGCTGCTCAGTCACCATCTCATCACTCAGTTGTTGCCCCCCTCAGGGGGTGCTTGGCAACGGCTTCCCCGTCATCGGGCAGACCGCCGCCTTCCCCATGCCGCCGCCGTAGCAGGTGACGATCGAATAGATTTTGCAGGCCGCGCCGATCACGCTGACCAGGATGATCGCCACGCCGAGGTATTGCCCGAGTTTCTTCACCCCGGCCTTCTGATGCTCCGACTGCCCCAGCACCCAGTACCCCGCTGCGGCCGACACCAACAGGACGGCGACGCCGTGTCCCATCATAGAGAATGCCTCCCTGGTTGCATACCTTTATTCCCACTCGATGGTACCGGGCGGCTTGCTGGTCACGTCGTACACCACCCGGTTGATCCCTTTGACCTCGTTCACAATGCGCGTGGCGACCCGCTCCAAGAGGTCCGCGGGCAGCCGCGCCCAATCCGCCGTCATGCCGTCCTGGCTGGTGACGGCCCGCAGCGCGATCACGTGCTCGTACGTCCGCTCGTCGCCCATCACCCCGACGGTCTTCACCGGCAGCAAGACGGCGAACGCCTGCCACACCTTGTCGTACCAGCCGCTCTCCTGCAACGCCTCGATGAACCGGACGTCCGCTTCGCGCAGCAGAGCCAGGCGCGGCACGGTCACTTCACCGAGGATCCGCACGGCCAGCCCCGGCCCGGGGAACGGGTGGCGGTTCAGCAGCGCGTCGGGCAGCCCCAGGGCCCGGCCCACTTGCCGCACCTCATCCTTGAACAGGAATTTCAACGGCTCGATCAGCGAGAACGCCATGTCTTTCGGCAGGCCGCCGACGTTGTGATGGGTTTTGATCGTCGCCGAGGGGCCGCCGAAGGCCGACTGCGATTCGACCACGTCGGGGTAGAG
>JACQRF010000006.1 GCA_016206635.1 Candidatus Omnitrophota bacterium | reverse complement strand
GAGAGGCTGGGATTCGAACCCAGGAGGGAACTTGTGGTCCCCTAGTCGCTTAGCAGGCGACTCCCGTCGGCCGCTTGGGTACCTCTCCGAATGCACCTCTCCATAACAGAAAGTTATGCGCTCGGCGCGATTTGAACGCGCGACACCTAGCTCCGCAGGCTAGTGCTCTATCCGGGCTGAGCTACGAGCGCAACGAGTTCGCGAACCCGTTATTGTATCACGCCGCACTCAACGGCAAGTCGGCGGAGAGGCTGGGATTCGAACCCAGGAGGCCCTTGCGAGCCTTCACGCTCTCCAGGCGTGCCGATTCAGCCACTCTCGCACCTCTCCAAGACCTTGCGATATCCGAACCATGATGGCGGAGGGAGAAGGATTTGAACCCTCGAGGGTCTTTCGACCCTAGTCGCTTTCGAGGCGACCCCGTTCGACCAGTCTCCGGCATCCCTCCTGAAGTGGGCGTTCCGTGCCTCTAGTTATACCAGCGGGTTGCTCACAACGCGTCCTTGAAGAAAGCGAGCACATCGTTCCAATAATCGCCCACCTTGAAAAACATCTGGTGGCCGTCGTTTCCGTACGGGGGATATCGTATGAGCTTCACCCTCTGACCGGCGGATTCGAGGGCCTGCTGGATTTTCCGGATGACCTGGACATGATCCACTGGGGAGCGATCGTTCTCCGACACCATCAGAAGGACCGGGGCCGTGATCTGCCTGGCCTCCGGGAGGACCCTGTCCAGGTGCCCTTGCCCAGGAGCCGGCGCCATCAGCACGATCGCGTTCACGTCGGATCGGCGGGTCGCCGCCATCAAGGTCAAGAGCCCGCCTCTGGAAAACCCGATGATCCCGATGCGGCGTGGATCTGCGAACGCCAATCCCTTGACGTCATCCACAGCGGCCAGGACACCCTCGAGGCTCTCTTCGATCGTCATGTCGGTCCGGAGCACGGGAGCAAAACCGACAAATCCTGCTTCCGCCAGCGCCTCACAGGTTTCCACGGGAGCTCCCCCGATGGCGCCTCTCCGTCCCCCATGATTGTAGATCACGGCGGGAAACGGCCCTGGGCCCTCCGGTGTGCAGAGCGATCCTTTGATCCTCAGGCCGCCGGATGGGTAGAGGATCTCCTCATGCTCAATCCCAAACGCCATCCCGTGCCCTGCCCCGATCACCAGGGGAAGGACCAGCAACGAACGCATCGCCACGCGAACCACGTTCATCAAAGCACCCCCCTCAACGATTCACACCCTGGCCCTCTCAGACGAGCGGCACCAGGGTTCGAATTGGTTACGCTGGCGGAGGAGAGAGGATTCGAACCTCTGAACCCTTGCGGGCTGGCGGTTTTCAGGACCGCTCCGTTCAACCGCTCCGGCACTCCTCCACGGCCAAGTGTAGCACAGCGCGTCGAGGGCGGCTAGCGCAGGGCGAAGAGCCGGTGGGCGAGGGTGGTGTACCACTCGGCGCTGCGCCAGGCCCCCTCGGTGATGTACCGGCCCACCGACAGCGGCGGGGAGACCACCGCCACCGCCCAGGCGACGCACAGGAGGTTCACCCAGTAGATGACGGCCAGCGACACCAGTCGCCCGTTCTGCAGGAGATCCGGCTGCTGGGTCTTCACGAACTCGGCGGTGAAGACGAGGTGGAATGCCAGGGTCGCCCCCAGCGCCCCGTACCACCAGAGCTGGGCCCCCTGCACGTCCAGGAACCACCCGAGCACCCAGTACGCCAGCAACACAAGCAGGGTATAGACCGGGAGGAGATACGGGGCCAGCGCAATGAAAAAGTTGGTCTTGGTGCCGGTGACGTGGCCCCCCTTGGCTGACACCTTGAACGCCTTCACGTGGCCGCCGGAGAGCCAGAGGGCGATGGCGTGCATCAGCTCGTGGCCGAACACATAGAGGCGCACCGGCTTGGCCACCATCGTGTGCCAGCCGAGGTAGACCGTCACCCCGACGAGAAACGCCAGTTGGGCAGCCGTGACTGAGGGGATCTCCGCCAGAAATTCGACGAAGGCCGCCGTGTAGCCGGCCAGGGCGGGGAGCGCGCCGACCACCAGGAGGAGCCCGATGAGACGCTTGAGCATGGCGGGCTTAGCGGGGCGGTGTCAAGCGCTCGAGGCCGTCGAGGTACGGGCGCAGGGCCGCGGGGACGGTCACGCTGCCGTCGGCGTGTTGGTGATGCTCCAGGAGGGCGATGAACGTTCGCGCCAGCGCCACCCCCGAGCCGTTTAACGTGTGGACGTAGTCCACGGCCTTCGTGGCGGCGACCCGGTAGCGGAGGTTCGCGCGGCGGGCCTGGAACGCCTCGAAATTGCTGCAGGACGACACCTCCAGCCACGTCTGCAGGCCCGGGGTCCACGCCTCCAGGTCATAACATTTCGCGGCGGCGAACCCCAGATCCCCCGTCGAGAGCGCCACCACCCGGTACGGCAGCTCCAACCGCTGAAGGATGATCTCGGCGTGGGCCACGAGGGTTTCCAACTCGTCGTACGAGTGTTCCGGGGCCACCATCCTCACCAGCTCCACCTTGTCGAACTGGTGGACACGGGTCATCCCTTTCGTGTCCTTGCCGTAGGCGCCGGCCTCCCGCCGAAAGCAGGCGGAGTAGGCCGCGTAGCGAATCGGCAGCTGGGTTTCGTCGAGCACCTCGC
The DNA here is from genome assembly GCA_016206635.1 of Candidatus Omnitrophota bacterium. GTDB lineage: Bacteria > Omnitrophota > Gorgyraeia > 1-14-0-20-64-10 > JACQQZ01 > JACQRF01. Next base: position 1,248 of record JACQRF010000006.1, on the reverse strand, counting down.
CGGCATGGAGGTTGGTGACCGGCACTTCGGCCGTCGGGATCAGGAACAGGTCGTCATCCTTCAACCGATACATGTCCTCTTCGAATTTCGGGAGCTGGCCGGTGCTGACCATGCTGGCGCGATTGACGAGGTAGGGCGGGCTGATCTCCCGGTAGCCGTGCTCCGTCGTGTGGATGTCGAGCATGAAGGCAATCAACGCCCGCTCCAGCCGCGCCCCCAGGCCGGTGAACAGGAGCCAATGGGAGCCGGTGATCTTGGCCGCGCGCGGCAGGTCCACGAGGCCGAGCGAGGCGATCAGCTCGAGGTGGGTCTTCGGGGTGAACGGGCAGGCGCGCGGCGTCCCCCACGCGCGGACCACTTGGTTGGCGCCCGCGCCGCCGACGGGGACCGAGGGGTGCGGGATGTTGGGGAGCAGCAGCAGGTGGCTTTTGATCTGCGCCTCGATCCCGGCGAGCTGCTGCTCGATCCCCGTCTCCCGCTGGGACACGGTCTTCAGCGCCGCGATCTGCGCCTCAATCGGCTGGCCCTTCGCCTTGGTCTGCGCGACGACGTCGGAGGCCTTGCGCTTCTGGGCCCGCAGGGTCTCGAGCTCGGTCAACGTCGCCCGTCGCTGAACATCCAACGCCAACAACGGCCCCAGGTCGAGGCGGACGCCGCGGGCGTTCAGCGCCTGCTCGACGACCTCGCGGTGCTCCCGGATGAATTTCAGCTCGAGCATGGCGGATGACCCCTTAGGTGATGGTGACCTGCGCCGTCCAGAGCTCCCCCTCGCGCCGCACGCCGGCCTCCTGAGCGGTCACCGCCTTGATCTCCCGGAGCAACGCCTGGCGCCCCGGGGTGAGCGCCTCGCCGACCGCCTCCCCGCTCATCAGGCACTGGGGCGCCGCCGGCGCTATCTGCGTCACGCGGCAATTCATGAACACCAGGCCGTCGCGCGCCGCGGCGAACAGCAGCTCCCGCAGCCAGGCCACGAGCAATTCATCGAGGGAATCGGCCTGCGCCAGGATCGGGATCGAGGCCATCGGCTGGACGGTCGCCAGGTCGGCCCGCACGCTGAGCACCCCCAGCGCCATGTGGGTGAACAGCTCTTCGAGCGTGCGGCCGTAGCCCGTGAGCCCAACCCCCGCGGGCGCATCCACCATGTCAAATCGTTTCATCAGGAATAATAAATGCGCCGGGCGCGAATCGAACGCGCGACCCACGGCTTAAAAGGCCGCTGCTCTACCGACTGAGCTACCGGCGCAAATG
>JACQRF010000093.1 GCA_016206635.1 Candidatus Omnitrophota bacterium | reverse complement strand
CCCCGGTCAATTGACCGGGGCGGGCCTCCCCCGCCTCCCCCGTGATCGCTCACTTCAGCTCGTCCACGGAGCCGATCATGTAGAAATCGCTGTCGGGCCGCGGATCGAATTCCCCTTCCAAGATCCGGCGGGCCCCGTCCACCGTCGAGGCGGTGGACACGTACACCCCGGGCCGGCCGGTGTACAGCTCGGCGGTGAAGAACGGCTGGCTCATGAAATTGTGGAGCTTGCGCGCCCGCTCGAACACCCGGCGATCCTCCAGCGACAGCTCCTCGATCCCCACGACCGAGACGATCCGGCGCAGGTCCTCGTAATGGCGGAACGCGCGGAGCACCTCCTGCGCCACGTCATAGTGCCGCAGCCCCACGACGTCAGGGTCGAGGCTCGAGGACGACGACACCGACGGGTCAATGGCCGGGTAGAGCCCCTGCTGGAAGCGGGCCCGGGACAGCACCATGATCGTGTCGAGGTAGCTGAACAGCGCGACGACCGCCGGGTCGGTCGGGTCATCCCCCGGCATGAAGATCGCCTCCACGGCCGTGATCGAGCCGCCGCGCCGGGGGCGGATCCGCTCCTGGAATTCCCCGACCTCGGAGTACAGCGTCGGCTGGTAGCCGGTTTCCGACGGGATGCGGCCCATCAGGGTGGACAGCTCCGCCCCCGCCTGCACGAACCGGAACGCGCTGTCCACGAAGAACAGCACGTCTTTCCCCTGCGCCTGGATCTCCTCGGCCATCGTCACGCCGGCCAGCACCGCCTCGAACCGCGCCCCGGGCGACTCGTCCATCTGGCCGAACACGAGCGCCACCCGGTCCAGGATCTTCCGCCGCGCCAGCTCATGGCACAACTCGTTGCCCTCGCGGATGCGCTCCCCCACCCCCGCGAACACGCAGGCGCCGCCGTGCCGCTCCGTCACATTGTGGATCAGCTCGAGCGTCAGCAGGCTCTTGCCGAGGGCGGCGCCGCCCAGGATCCCGGCGCGGCTCCCTTTCACGAGCGGGAACAGCAGGTCAATCGCCTTCATCCCGGTCTCCAACAGCTCCGCCTTGTACGCCCGCGAGCGCTGCGTGTTGATTTCGATCGGGGCCTTCGGCTGCCGGATCGGCATCCACTGGGAGGAGGTCATCGGCCCGCGCCCATCAATCGGCCGCCCGAGCACATCGATCACCCGCCCGAAGATCTCCTTGCCCACCGGGACCTTCGACGCCGCGCCGGTAGACTTGGCGGGCGCCCCCCGCTGGAGGTCCCAGTTCGACGTGATGCTGACGCACCGGGCGACCTGATGCTCGAGGTGCTCCATCACCTCGAGCACGATCGCCTGGCCTTCATACGATTGCGTCTCGATGATCTCGTGGAGCGCCGGCATCTCGTCCTTCGGGTCGAACTGGATGTCCACCACCGGCCCACGCAGCGCGACCACCCGGCCCGCAACCATTAGTTCGCGCCCCCGATCTGCTGGCTGGCATACACTTCCCGGATCGCCTTGTCCATCTCCTCATGCAACACATGGAAATAGCGGAGGTTCAGCACCTGGGTCTGCTTCACCAGCTCATCCACGGCGCTCTCCAGATGATTGGCGCGCGCCGCCAGCTCGGACAACCGCGCATGCCACGCCGCCCGCGCCAGCGCGGCCCGGATCCACCACGCGGTGAGGGCGCGCTCCGTCACGGCCAGCGGCGTCTCCAGCACGAAGGTGCGCATCGGGTGCCGCTGGGCCATGTCCAGCGTCGGGCCCTCGTACGGCAGCAGCGGGTCGGCCACCACCTCCTGCCGGGTCAGCGACAGATGTTTGGGATAGGCCAGGGACACGCGGCCGATCGTCCCGTCCAGGTAGCGGGGGGCCAGCGAGTCCCACAGCGGCCGCAGCTCCTCGAGCGTCTCAAAATTCGTGACGTGTGGGTAGTAGGACGCGGCGGCGAAGCCCTGTTCCAGGCAAACCCGGCGGCCCTGCTCGCCGATGACGTGGAGCGGCCCCGTCCCCGCCGCGGCCATCCCCTCGCGGATCACCCGGACATTGAGATCGCCGATGAACCCGGCATCCGACGTGAAACAGATGGCCGCGGTCACCGGCGACGACGACCGCACGAGCGAGGAGACGACCCCGGCCGAGGCCAGCAGCTGGAAACAGCCGCGCAGGTCCTCGACCAGCGCCTCGTGGGTCGTCGGCTGCTGTTCCAAACGCTTGTGCTCCGAGAACGCCACCTGCTTCATCGCCTCCAGCACCCACCGCAGCTCGTGGGTGAACGTCGCCTCTTCCTTCAACCGCAGGCTCGCGCCCACTTAGAGGGTCTTCCCGCCGAAGAACTCGGCGCAGGAGGCCGTCAACCGGGCGGTGATCTGGTCGGTCAGCGTCTGGGTCACCTTCAGCGCCTCCACCAGCTCGGGGTGCTTCGCCTGCAGGAACGGGAAAAACTCCCGCTTGAACCGGCGGACGTCGTCCATCGACCGCGTGGCGAACACGCCCCGGCGGTACGCCTCGAACAGGATCACCTGGGCCTCCGTCGGCACCGGCTGCGACCGGTCCTGGATCAGGAGTTCCCGCAGGACGTGGCCCGCGGTCAATTTTTTCAGCATGTCGTCGGACAGGCCGGCCCGCAGCTTCGTCACCCGCTCCAGCTCCTTGTACTGGAGGTACTCCAGCCGCAGCGGCCGGGACACGTCCCGCATGGCGGACGACTGCACCTTCGAGCCGATACGCGACACCGACAGCCCGAGGTCAATGGCCGGCTTGAACCCTTCCGTGAACAGCCCCGTCGAGAGATAGGTTTGCCCGTCGGTGATCGAGATTACGTTCGAGGGGATGTGGCCGGTGACGTCCCCCTGCTGGGTCTCGACGATCGGCAGGAACGTCATCGAGCCGCCCCCCTTCTCGGGGCTCAGCGCCCCCGCCCGCTCCATCAGCTGCGAGTGGACGTAGAACATGTCGCCGGGGTACGCCTCGCGGCCCGGCGGGCGGCCCAGCAAGAGCGAGATCTGCCGGTGGATCCAGGCGTGCCGCGTCAGGTCATCGAACACGATCAAGACATCCTGCCCCTTGTCCATGAAAAATTCCCCGAGCGTGCAGGCCGCGTAGGGGACGAGGAACTGGCGGCCCGGCGGGGCGGCGGCCGTCTCGGCGACGACGAAGGTGTAGCCGAGCGCCTCCCCCGCGGCCAGGAGCTGGACCGCGCGCATCAAGGTCGTGTAGCTGCGCCCGATGCAGCAGTAGATGCAGGTGACCGACTTCCCGCGCTGGTTGAGGATCGCGTCCAGCGCAAGGGTGGTCTTGCCCGTCATGCGGTCGCCGAGGATCAGCTCGCGCTGGCCCTTGCCAATGGGGATCATCGTGTCGAGAATCTTGACGCCGGTCTCCAGCGGCTTGGCGATCGGCACCCGCTCCATGATCCCGGGGGCCTTGCGGAAAATCGGGAAGTGGTCTTCGTAGGCGATGGGGCCCTGCCCGTCAATCGGCTCCGCCATGGCGTTGAGGAGCCGCCCGACGACGGCCGCCCCGACCGGGATCCGCAGCGGCTCCGCGCGGCCGTAGACCTGCTCGCCCGTCCGGATCTCGGCGGCGTCCCCCAGGATCAAGGCATGGGCCTCATGCAGGTCGTACCCCATGATCATCCCGAGCACGCCGGAGCTGAAGGTGACGAGCTGGCCGCTGATGCAGGACGGGAGGCCGACGATCCGGGCGACCATCCCCTTGACCTCCCGGACGAGGCCGATCTCCTTGATGTCGAACTGGCGCTGCTTGAGGAGCTGTGTCTGCTCCTGGGCGGAGGCCGAAGTCATCGGGCTACAGGGGTCACCCGGTCTCCCCTTTGCGGACGTAGGCGACCGCATCCCGCAACTTGTTGCGGAGGGACCCGTCCAAGATCAGATTATCAACCCGCACCGTCATCCCCGCGATGACCGTGTCGTCGAGCGCCTCGGTCACCTCCACCGGCCGGCCCGCCTTCTCCGCCAGGATCGCCTGCAGGCGGCTGCGCTGCTCCGGCTTCAGGGGCATCGCCGTCGCCACCTCCGCCTTGGCCGCCGACTCCAGGCGCAGCGTCTCCAGCCCGGTCATCTCCTGCAAGAGCTGGTCCACGAGCTGGCCATGGAGGCCCTCCTCCACCTGGGTCGTGAGCACGAACCGGACGGTGTCGCTCGCCAGCTGCACCGCCTTGCGATCGACGCCCTGCTCCAGCTCGCGCCGGATCTCATCGCGCCGCTCATGCGCCTCCTGGATCAGCCGCTCGCTCTCCATCCGGGCCTCCTGCAGCAGCTCCGCCCGGGCCTTGTCCGCCTCGAGGCGGCCGGCGGCCATCAGCGCCTTGGCCTGGGCCTCCGCCTCCTGCACCTTCTGCTGGCATTCCCGTTCGACGGCCTGCAGGCGGGTCTTGAGCTCCGCTTCCCGCTTGAGGTTCTCCCGGTAGAGCTGCTCGAGGCGCTGGACCGACGCGGTGACATGGCGGGTGAACAGCCAGCGCAGCAGCACGACCAGCCCCACGAACGCGATCACCTGGACGATCAAGATTTCGATCACGGAATGACCTCCACTGGGGCCTGGGGGGCCTGGCCCCTTTGGGTCAACCCCAAAGGGGCCAGGCCCCATCGGCCTTTCGTCTTACTTCGCATAGACGTGGAACAAAATCAAGAGGGCCGTCATCGAGATCACCTCGGCGAACAGGAATCCCAGGATCATCGAGGTCTGGATCTTGGGGGCGGCCGACGGGTTGCGGCCGAGGGCCTGCATCCCGGCGCGGCCGATCATCGCGATGACAATGGACGGGCCCAGCGTCAGCCCCAGCAGCACCAGGATGAGGACAAAATTCATCTCGCCCCTCGAGGCGTCATGTCTTCCACGACCACCATCAGCCGCTCAGAGGCCAACCACGCCAGCCCGCCCCGGACCAGCAGCATTTGTCGGCCGGTACCTGTTCCGGGAGTGCCCGGTTCGATCGAACCAGGCCCTCCCGGAACAGGTACCGGCCGGTCAACCCACACCCGCCCGGTTTTCAGTGTCGCGACGAACGGCACGTGGAAGCCCAGCACCTCGAACTCCCCCGCCGCCCCCGGCAACCGCACCGACGAGACCCACCCATCGAGGATCAGGCGCCGGGCGCTGCGGATCGTCACGTTGAGCATCAGAACAAAGGTGGGAAACCCCTCACCCCACCCTCTCCCCTGAGGGGAGAGGGAACGGGTG
>JACQRF010000095.1 GCA_016206635.1 Candidatus Omnitrophota bacterium | reverse complement strand
TTTCCCGGTAGCGGCCACTCCCCCCGGCTCATCCCTCGCACCGTGTGGGTGCTGGGCGCCGATACGATCGTCGTGGTAGGACGTCAGATCCTCGGCAAGCCGCGATCACTCGCCGAGGCGGAGCGCATGCTGCGGCGCCTCTCCGGCACGACGCACCGGGTGATCACCGCCGTCGCCCTGGTGCGCGTGAACCCCGCTCGTCCTGGTGCCGGTGCCAGGGGGGCCAGGCCCCCCTGGCACCGGGTGCGCCATGCCGTCAGCCGCGTCACGATGCGCCGGCTGACGCCCGCCGAGATCCGCCGCGACGCCCGCCGCCATCGCGACAAAGCCGGCGGCTACGCGATTCAGGCAAAAGATTCCGTGGTCACGCGCGTGGACGGCTCCCGCACCAACGTGGTGGGCTTTCCGAAAGAAGTGGTCCTGCCCCTGCTCCGCCGCCTCGCGAGAATCGACCACCTTGTCTTCGAGGGTCCGGCAGGCGGGGCACTGCATAAAGGGGTCAGGATTTTTTGACGGGGTCAGACCTGAGGTCTGACCCCGTCTGCTGCCGCAGGCCGGCGTAGAGCGGGAACGCCTCGGCCAGCTCCCCGACCTCCGCCCGCACCGCGGCGAGCGCCTGCTCGTCGCCTGGGTGTAACAAGGTCCGGTCGATCAAGGCGGCGATCCGCCGCATCTCGGACTCGCCCATGCCGCGCGCGGTGACCGCCGGCGTGCCGAGGCGGATGCCGCTGGCCACCATCGGCGAGCGGGTGTCGAATGGGATGGCGTTCTTGTTGACGGTGATCCGCACCGCGTCGAGCGCGGTCGAGGCGTCGCGGCCGGTGACATTGCGGGCGCCGACGTCCACCAACCTCAGGTGGTTGTCGGTGCCGCCGGAGACGAGCCGCCAGCCGAGCATGGCGAGCGCGGCCGCCAGGGCCTGGGCATTCTTGACGATCTGCGTCTGATACTGCTTGAACTCCGGCGCCAGCGCTTCCTTGAGCGCGACTGCCTTCGCCGCGATGACGTGCATCAGCGGCCCCCCCTGCGTGCCAGGGAACACCATCGCGTCAATCTTCTTCGCGAACGCCGCCTTGCAGAGGATCATGCCGCCACGGGGGCCGCGCAGCGTCTTGTGGGTCGTGGTCGTCACAAACTCCGCGTGCGGGACGGGGCTCGGGTGAATGCCGGCGGCGACCAGCCCCGCGAAGTGCGCCATGTCCACGAACAGCACGGCCCCGACCTCGTCGGCGATCGCCCGGAATTTCTCGAAGTCCAGCGTGCGGGGATACGCCGAGTAGCCGGCCAGCAACATTTTGGGGCGGTGCTCGCGGGCGAGGACGGCGACCTCGTCGTAATTGATCCGCTCGGTGGCTTGATCCACGCCATAGGGGACGATCTTGAACAGTTGGCCGGAGAAATTCTTCGGGTGGCCGTGGGTCAGGTGGCCGCCGTGGGCGAGATTCATCGCCAGCACGGTGTCGCCGGGGCTCAGCGCCGCCAGATAGACGGCGAGATTCGCCTGCGAGCCGGAGTGCGGCTGGACATTGACGTGCTCGGCGCCGAACAGTTGCTTGGCCCGCTCGATGGCCAGCCGCTCGACGGTGTCCACGTGCTCGCACCCGCCGTACCAGCGGGCGCCGGGATACCCTTCGGCATATTTGTTCGTGAGCACGGAGCCCTGCGCCTCCAGGACGGCCGGGCTCGTGAAGTTCTCGCTGGCGATCAGCTCCAGGTGGGTATGCTGCCGCCGCAGCTCCTCCCCCACGGCCTGGTACACGTCGGGATCTACACGTCGCAACTCGCTCACCGGCTGATGTCCCCTCACTGAAAGAAAAGGGCCGCTTATATAAGCGGCCCTTTTCTTGTATGGATGGTCTGTTCCAGATGCCGGATCTGCCGCACCCGCCGGGCATGGCGGCCCCCGTCAAAGGCCTCGGCCAGCCAGGCCGCCACGATCCGCTCGGCCCGGGCCGGCGGCAGGCCGACGGCGCCGAGGACGAGCACGTTGGCATCGTTATGCCGCCGGGCATGGCGCGCCGACGCCAGGGTGTGCGCGACGACCGCGCGCACCCCGGGGAATTTATTGGCGGCGATCGCCATGCCGGCCCCGCTCTTGCACACGAGCAGGCCGCGGTCGGCGCGCCCGGCCGCCACCGCCTGCGCCACCTTCGCCGCGTACCGCGGGTAATCGCACGGGGCGGCGCTGTGCGTCCCGACGTCACGCCCCCGGTAGCCGGCGCGGGCCAGCCAGCGCAGCAGCCGGCGTTTGAGGGCGTACCCGCCGTGATCGGCGCCGACCACCACTCTCATCGGTGGTCCAGCCACCGCACCACCCGCTGCACCGCTTCCTTGATCGTCCGCGCGCACGCCTCATACACGTCCATCGGCTGCCCGATCGGGTCGGCGATGTTCGGGTCGTCCGGCGGCGCGGGCGCCAAAAATGATTTCAGGAGAAAGGTTTTATTCGCCGAGGCCGGAGACCGGCCCACAACCGTGGCGCGATGATATTCATCCATTACCAGGATCAGATCGGCGCTGTGCAGCAGCGTCGGGGTCGCCGGCTGGGAGAGGTGCAGCGTCACATCCACTCCTTCCCGATGCATCACCTCCACTGTCTCGGGGGTCGGACCCATGCCGCCGGGCGTCCCCACACCCGCCGACAACACCTGGACTTCCGACCGGTCGGTCCGCTTGAGCCCGTGGCGCAGCAATCCTTCGGCCATGACGCTGCGGCAACTGTTGCCGGTGCAGATAAACAACACTTTCCGGACCTTCTCCGGAGGCGGTCCGACGGCTTCGCTCACGCACACACCGCCGCGATCTCTCGGTGCAGCGCCCCGGCCCGCACGATGACCGGCGCCGTCCCCGAACAATCCACCACGGTCGACGGCTCACCGACCGCCGACGGCCCGGCGTCCAACACACGCTCGACGGCGCCGCCCAACGCCTGGGCCGCGGCCTCGGCCGTCGTCGGCGCCGGCTGGCCGCTGCGGTTCGCGCTGGAGGCGACCACCGGGACCCGCGCCGCCGCCAGCAGCGCCGCCGCCACCGGATGGCGAGGGACGCGCACGCCGACGGTTCCCGCCGCGCCGCGCCGTCGGAGCACCAACGTCAGCGGGCCCGGCCAAAAGCGTCGGGCCAATGCCTGCGCCGCCGGCGGCCACTCCACCGGCACGGCGCGCGCCGCCTCAACGGTCGCCAGATGCAACGTCAACGGTTTGTCGGCCGGACGGCCCTTCGCCTCGCACAACCGGGCCACCGCCGACGGATCGTCCGCACGGGCGCCGACCCCATAGACCGTCTCCGTCGGGAACACGACGAGGCCGCCCTGTCGCAGGACCGCCG
>JACQRF010000092.1 GCA_016206635.1 Candidatus Omnitrophota bacterium | reverse complement strand
CGGTGTCGGTGACCACGCGGGTACTGACCGGCAACCCCTCCGGCGTGAACCACGTCGAGGGATCGGGCCGCGCGCGATGCTGGTTCAGCCACGCCGCCAACCGCTGCTGCCGATCGGTCTTCAGCCGCGCCGCCTCACCGCCCGGCATCCTATTGACAGAGCCCAAGAATGCTCCGTAGATCGTGCCGGCGCTGGCCGGTCCTCCCGCAATATAGAAGGGGTCGGGGCCCCGGAACTCGCCGTTGAAGATGCTCCTGCCATAATGGTCGAAGATTCTCTGGCGAGTGCGTCCCAGGATCTCCATGGCTTCGGCCCCATGACCGGAGCTCCCCAGCTCCCAAATCTGCTGCAGCGCCGAGACCAAATCCGCCATCGTCAGGGAGGGACCCTTCGCCCTCGCCAGACTACCCGCAATGGACACCACCGGCTGGCCCTGGACAGTCAACCACGCCTGCTCGAAATCGCTGATGATGGCCTTCGCCCGTTGTTCCAGCTCCGAGAGCCGGGAATCAGGTCCCACGGCCTGGAGGAGCCCAGGGATATCCGCGGCGCTAAGACCGTAGGGGGCCAAGAGTTTTTGCAGCTGCTCCGGCGTCTGGTTCGGCACGGCCAGTTGCGTGGCCAAGGCCTCCAGCGCGTCCGGTTGGAGCGGAATCGAGGCCCCGACTTGATAATGCTGCGTGGTCTGGTGGGCGACGGCGCCGTCGAGCGTCTGCATCGCCGCGGCCCGTTCGGCGCGGAGCTGCGCCAGATAGGCGACGTTCTGCTCGCCGGTGGCGTACGGACTCTTGAGGGCGGCGTGGATGGCGCCCAGGATGGTGGTGTCGTACGAGGTCACGAAGGCTTTGACGAGGGCCTGCTGGTGGGCCGGGAGCGCTGCGACGAGCGCCTGCAGCGCGTTCCAGGACTGAACCGTCTCGGCCGACCCGCTGAAGTAGACGCGGGCGCGGGCCCCGAGGGCGGCCACCATCGGCGCGCGCTGGGGCTCGGCTACCCCCGCCTCCTTCAGCGCTTGGTCGAACGCCGCCAGGTGTGCGGCGAGCGTCGGCTCGAACGCGGCGAGGAGGCCTGGGAGACGGGCCAGCGCCTGGTCAATGGCCCCCACCCGATCGAGAGCCGGCACCGCGTCGAAGGCCGCGGGGGTCGGGCGCAGCGACCCATCCACCCAGAGCGACACACGGTCCCACACGTCGGACACGGCCCAGTCGGTCGTGGTGATCCACGAATCCACGGCGCGGCCGTTGGCGGCGTAGCCGCGCAGCGCAGTCCCCAGCGCGTTCGACCGGTCCGTGGGGCTCATCGGGTCCCACAGCTGGTATCGCGAGCGCTCGGGCAGGTCCTGCCTCGTCGTGGTGCCGTCCTTCAAGATCCACTGGCCGTCCGCCGTCGTGCGGCGCGGGTCGCCGGCGATCGTCTCGATCGTGGTGTCTTTCCACGGCTGGCTCAGGGGCTCAGCCAGGTCGTAGTACTTCCGCCGCTCCTGCGAGACCCACGACTGCGCGCGGCCCAGGGCATCAATGAAGAATGTGCGGGTCTCGATCTTCCCCACGTAGTGGAATCCGACGGCGTCTTCGCCGTAGGTGGCGCCAAACACCGGCTCGCCCGGCAGGCGGGTGAGCGACCCCGGCGGCGTCTCTATCGCCGCGCCCATCAACAGCCCCGCGCGGAGGGTCTTCCCGTCGCGGCCGAGGAATTGCGGCCGGATCGTCGGCGCGCCGGTGCTCAACCCATCGAGGTATCCGGCCGCGCCGGCCTCGACGAGTTGCTCGGCCGTCTCCCCGCCCTGTGAGTAGCTGAAGCGGGTTGCGGTCGTCTCTCTGGAGTGATCGCCCAACAGGCCGTAGCTGGCGCTGGTGGTCCACACCACGATCGGGCGCGGGGCGCCGTGGATGGCGGTCAGGAACTGGACGTTGGTGGATTCGCTGTGGCCGCTGGGGCTCTGCGAGGCGGTCTTGCTGAACGCCACGGCGCCGATGAGCAAGCCGGGGCGGAGCGTCCCGTTCTTGATCAGGCGCGCCTGCAACGTCTTCCCGTCGCGCTCGAAGAATTCCTCCGGCAGGCGGCCCACCTCGGCCGGCAACGCCGCCGTCGAGACTCCCCGGCCCGCCAAGAACGCCTGGATCCGCGCCCGGCCGGCCAGGTCAGTCGTGGCCGACGAGGCTGGTTCGGCGCCGGTCGTGTACCGGTTGAGCTGCAGGGAGCTGGTTGTCCCGCCGCCGCCGAACGCATCGGTGGTCGTGGTCACGCTGCCGCTGAACAGCTCGCGCGGGCGGCCGCCGATCAGCAGGACGCGCGGCCCCGCCAGGCCGGCGGACTGCAGCTCCGCTTCGGTCATCGGCCGTGTGAAGCTCCATTCCTGGAAAGCGGAGTGGGTCATCGAGGTATTCGCGACCGCAGGGCGATCGGGCCCTGCCAAGGCGGAGCGGATATCCGGCGTGACGCCAGGCAAGGCCTCGGGAATCGGCACGTTCTGCGAGTGGACCGCCAGCAGGAGCCCTCGGCGGAGGCGGCCGTCCTTGTCCATAAACTGCGCCTTGACCAACCCGCCCGGCCCGAGATAATCAGTCACGGCCAGCAGCTCATGCAGCGACACGATCTGCTCCCCTACGCGGATCGGCTGGGCGCCGGAGGCCGAGTCGCCGCGCCCGCCGTACCCGGCCCCCTCGCCGCGGCTGAACGCCATCGCCTGGAAATTCACGGCCGTCGTGGCGCCGCCCTCCACCCCGCGGCCCTGGACAATCGTCCAGGTGGACTCGACCAGATCCCGCCCGTCAATCACGATGCGCGAGGAGGCCACCCCATCGGCGCGCCGCGCCAGCGTTTGGGCGGAGGTCACTTCGCCGAAGAGGCCTCGGGTAAGACTCAACTGCCCCTCGCCGTGGAGGGTGTCATCCACGACCCCATCCCGGTTCCAATCAACGGAGAGCGTCGCCACCTCTTCCTCAACCCGTTTCAGCAACCCGCTCGCCCTCATCTTCCCACGGGCATCGAAGAAGCGGTGCCCGTAGTCGGCGTAATTGGTGTGGGCGTAGTCCGCGCGATCGTCTCCCGCGCGCGAATAGACATAGTGCAGGGCCATCTTCGACACCGTGACCTCGCCGCCGATCGTGCGGGTCTCGTTGGTGGTGGTCACCCGCTCGACCACCGCGCGGCCGTTGATGATCCGGTACTCCGTCTGGGCCAGGCCGCGCGTGACATCCCCGAAGAGCGTTTGGGTAATCGTCACCTGCCCGGCGCCCTCATGGGCGTCGTCGACCCGGCCGTCGTCGTCCCAATCGGCGGTCACCCGCACGGTCTCCGGCGTCACGGCCAACAGCAGGTTGTCCCATGTGAATGTCTCGCCGTCGAAGAACCGGCTGGGCCGGCCGGCCTCGAGATCCCGCTGCCGCCATTCGCGGTAATCCGTTTTGTCGAATACTGGATCGTCGACGCGCAGCCCGCGGCGGGTATAGCCGTAGTGCAGGGTCTCCTCGGTACGGGAGCGGGTGCCATCGAACGTCTCGGTGTCGGTCACGGTGGTCTGGCGATTCAGCACCGGCTGCAGCCGGCGGATCTGGTACTCCTGCGTCACGTGGCTCGTCGTGACATCCCCAGTCCAGCTCTCCGGCATGGTGGTGGTCTGCGTCTGCTGGAAGGTCTTCAGCAAGCCGCGGCGGGCGAAGCCGGGGCGATCGGGGTCGGCGTAAATCGCGGCGCGGTCCTCCTCCGCGACCTGCGGCAGGTCGGTGGCGCTGACGTAGCGCCCTTGGTAGCCGATTCGCTCGTCACCGGTGGTGTAGCCGTACGTCGAGTGGAGGCGCGTCGTCGTCATCTGCCCGTCAAACGCCTCGCTGTTCAGATGGCGATCCTCGCTCGAGATCCGCGGGGTGTTGAAGATTACCTGGAACGTCTGCGCAATCTGCCCGGTGGTGCTGGCGGTCAAGCTCTCTTCCGAGAAGGCACCGCTGGCGGTGGCGCCGAGCAGCAGGCCCGGCGCATCGAGCCGGCCGTTGCCATCACGGTCAAACTGCGGGCGGAACGCGGCGTAGCCGGGCCATGGGCCGGAGACGATCAGATCGGTGCCCGCCACGTCCTTGACCTCTTCCCGCCCCTGCGAGTACCGGCGGGTCTCCGTCATCGTCTGCGTCGAGACGAATCCTTCGATGGTGTGGGTGGTGGTCGCGGTCGTCAGCCGGGTCGGGCGGTACAGGCCGAACTGCGTCAGCAACCCGTGGTCGTAGTCTCCTGCGTTAATCGTCTGGGTCGTGACGCTCGCCGTGTCGAAGAGCGTCGTGGTCAGCGTGACGGTGATCGTCTGCCCGGACGTCGGCGTGGTGGTGACCATCTTCCCCGTGCGAGGGTCAATATAGGTGACCGCCAAGCCTTGCGGCGCCGCGGTCAGCCCCCACCGCTCGCCGCGCGCCACCTCGAGCGCGCCCGGCGTCTGGCCGAGCCGGTCATTGACAATCCCGAACCGGCGCTCCTCGCGGCTGAGCGTCCGGCTCACCGTGCCGTCCACGCTGACCGCCGTCTGGTCGCGCTGTTCTTCTTGTCGGGTCATCCGCCCGCGGGAGTCATATTGGAAATCCACCGTGACCAGGGAACGGCTCGGCAGATCAATCAGCCCCGTGATCTGCGTGTGGGTCTCGACGTGCGTCGGCTTGTCTTGGCCGAACACCAGCCCGCGCACGATGGAGAAGCCATGCCGGAACGATCGGGTGGCGCCGATGATGTCGTCGCCGAGCAACGTGGTGGTGCGGATCACGGCGCCGTAGCGCGGTTCATTGGACCGGCCATCTCCGTTCCAATCAAACGCCGGGCCTGTCGGCTGCAACTGCTCTTCGACGGCAAAGGCGAGGCCGGAGACGCCGATCCGCTGCAGATCCCGTTGATTCGCCGCACCGCGGCCGCGGAATTGGGGCAGCACGTTGCCATTCCGGTCCAGATAGCCGCTGTCGCGCATGATGTCGCCCAGCCGCCGGCGGCCCTCCATGCCCTTGGTCAGCGGATTGCCGGTATACCAGTCGTCCAGCGTATCGTCCAGCCGCATGCCGGCCACTGTGTACAGGTAACGCACCTGGTTGACGGTTGTCGTCACCGTGCCGGCCAGGTCGCTGGCGACAGCCGTGGTTCGCACGGTGTCCACCTGCTGGCGGCCGCCGATAATGCGATAGGTCGTGGCCGTGTCCGTCTTCGTGACGGTGCCATCAATGCCGTTCGTGAGGGTCTTGGCTGCGCCGTCCTGCGTGACGGCCAACAGCAGGTTGTCCCACTTAAAGGTACCGTCTTGCTGCCGGAACTCCGGCTTGAATCCGGTCGCCCGGCCGCTCGCGTCGCGCATCACATAGTCCGTGTTCGCCCACAGCGGCGCCAGTTCCGGATCATCCACCGACATCCCTTTGCGCGTGTACTGGAACGCCAACGTCTCGCGGTGGTCAATCGTCGTGCCGTCCACCGTCCGCGTGGTGGTGTGGGTCTCTTGGCGCGTTAGAATCGGCTGGAACCCGCGGATCCGGTATGTCTGGGTGATCGTCGTCTCGGTGTCCGAGCCGTCGAAGCCGTCGGTGTGGCCGTTCACGGTGCTCGTGTAGCTCTTGAGCAGTCCGGCGCGGGCCATGCCGGGCTTGTCCTGATGCTCGTACAGCGCTGGGGTCTTCAGATCGCCGGATCGGAAGCGATCCGTGGCCACGACCTGGGTCAGATCCTCCAACCGATCGTCCGCCGTGGTGTAGGCGAGATCTGCCGTGGTCGTCGTCCGCTGGACGGTGCCGTCGAGCTGGGTGGTCGTCGCGATGCGCTCTTCCCATGCGAGGCGCGGCGTGTTCGGCAACGCCATCGTGTAGCGCTGCCGGATCGCCGTCCGCGTCTCGACGCCGAAGAGACCGGCCTCGACGCTGGTCCCGTGGGCCTCGGCCGTTTTCAGCGTGCCGGGCGGCTGCGCCCCGCCCTTGAAGTACGTGCGGGTCTCGAACAACACCTGGTGGGATGTCGTGCCGTCGGCCGCCTGGGTATCGGTCACCGTGATGATCGTCGTCGGCCGGACGAGGCGGTGCTTCGTCCAGAGATCGGCGTCGTACCAGGCATTGCGCTGGGTGGTGAGGCCGACGGTACCGAACAACGTCTCGAAGGTCGTGACGGTGCCCGAGCGGGTGTCCGTGTGGCCGGTGATAGGATTCGTGAAGGTGACCAGCAACGGCGCCGGGAAGCCGAACAAACCCCAGTATTCGGAGGTCAACGGATTGCCGCGGCGGCCACGCGTCAGCTCCAGCACGCCGTCGCCATCATCATTCACAATCCCGTAATTCCGCCGCTCGCCGCTGATCGTCGTCGAGTGCGTGCCGGTCAGGTCGTCGCTGACCGTGGTGCGAGACTCATCCTGCCGCTTCGGCCGCCCCTCCGCCGTATAGAGCGTCTCGATGGTGGTCGTCGTCCGGCTGGTGCCCGAGAGGCCCGAGGAAACGGCGAACGTCGTTTGGCTGACCGGGGCCCAGCGGCCGCTGGCCAACCGTGTATACTCGGGCGTCACCGTCTGGTTAATGGTCTTCGTGCTGAAGTAATCGGTGGTTTCCGTGATCACGGCGCTGTCGTGGAGGGCCTGGGCCGGGTCCTGCGAGGGGATCTTGTCCACCTGCGCGCGCCCCACCGTCTCAGGGCGCTGGAGCAACCACTTCCCACCGTAGGCGGCGTCCGCCGCATACCGCTGAATCGTGATCTGGGGGGTCAGCAAGCGGGTCTCTGTCCCGTCGAAACCGGTCGTCATCTGATAATCCAACCGGCTGATGACTTCGTACGGGCGGCCGAGGAACAGGTCCTCCGCGCGTTGCGCGCCCACCACCGGCACGACCCAACGCCGGTTCTCTTCGGTGATGTAGTGAGTGATCGTCTGCGCGATGCTGCGGGTGTGTGTCCCGTCAACTTGACTCGTCCAGCTCGCCGTCAACTGGCTGGGTGACACCCACCGCCCCGTCGCCAACCGCTCGTACGGCGCGACATTGATCGTTTCCGTCGTCGTCACCGTCCCGAACAAATCCTCCGTCCGCATCAACTGACTGCCCGCCACGGTGGGCTTCGTAGGAGCTACCTCGGAAATTTGAACGAACACGCTGCTCTGCGGCGTCGGTTCCGGCGCCTGCAGCAACCACGCCGGCGTGTCCGTCCCCGGAATGTTGAACACCGCATCCGGGCCATACCGTTGAGTGGTAGTT
>JACQRF010000090.1 GCA_016206635.1 Candidatus Omnitrophota bacterium | reverse complement strand
GTCCACGGCGAACCCGTGGTTCTGCGCGGTGATCTCCACCTTCTGCGTCGTCATGTCGAGGACCGGGTGGTTGCCGCCGTGGTGGCCGAACTTCAGCTTGTAGGTCTTGCCGCCGAGGGCCAGTCCCAGGATCTGGTGGCCGAGGCAGATGCCAAACGTCGGCACCGTCGGGAGCAGTTGCCGGACCGCCTCGATGACGTACGGCACCCCCTCGGGGTCGCCCGGCCCGTTGGAGAGGAACAGGCCGTCCGGCTTATAGGCCAGGATCTGCGCGGCCGTCGTCGAGGCCGGCACCACCGTCACCCGGCAACCGGCCTGGCTCAGCATCCGGAAGATGTTGCGCTTCGTCCCGCAGTCAATCGCCACGACGTGGAATTCCGTCGGCGTCCCTTGAGGCGGCTCCCAGGTGAACGCCGTTTTACAGGAGACTTCTTTCACGAGGTCTCGGCCAACCAACCCCGGCGACGCCTTCGCCTTCTGGACGAGCCGCGCCGGGTCGAGGTCCTCCGTCGAGAGGACGCCTTTGAGCGCCCCCTTGGTCCGCAGCAGCCGCGTCAGCGCGCGGGTGTCCACGCCCTGAATGCCCACGATGCCGTGCTTGGCCAGCCAGTCGGCGAGCGTCTGCTGGCCGCGCCAATTCGACGCGATCGTGGACACCTCCTTGACCACGGACCCCTCAACGTGCGGCGTGTCCGACTCGCCATCATCGGCATTGACCCCGTAGTTGCCGATGAGGGGATAGGTCATCGCCACGATCTGGCCGGTGTACGACGGGTCGGTGAGAATTTCCTGGTACCCGGTCATTGAGGTGTTGAACACCACCTCGCCGGAGGTCTCGCCGCGCGCGCCGAACGCCTCCCCGGCGACCGTCGTCCCGTCTTCGAGGGCCAGGAGCGCAGTCGGCATCAACGCCTCAGGGTCCCGCCTCGGCCTCCGGCGCGCCGAGGCCGGCCCGCTCCTCGGAGATGTCCACCACCTCCACGCCGTCCGGCGGGGTGAAGGTGAACGAGGCGTCCGGCACCGGAGGATTCAGCCGAACATTCGTGTATTCCTGCGAAAGGACCTCGCGCCCCTGGGCATCGGTCATGGTCAGGCGCCGGGCCAGTCCGTCCGCCTCCGAGACCTCGACCCGGATCTTCCCTGGCGCAAACGGCGCCTCCGCCATCAACGCCGGTGCCGGGTCGGCCTCAAAGACGAGCGGGGCATTCGGCGCCTCGCTGACGACGCGCAGGCTGTCCGCCTTGAGATCGAGGAACGGCTGATGCGGGCCGCGGATCGCCGAGATCTCCGGCGGCGCGCCGGCGGCCTTCACGGTCGCCCACTCGGTGCGGTGCGCCATCTTCCGTCCGGGAAAATATTGCCACTCGACGGCGCCGTCCGAGACGACGAGCTGGGCGACGTCGTCCACCGGTTCACCGACGAATTCGATCCGCCGCTTGTCCGGTTGCTGGTAGAGCAGCGTCCCTTTCAGGACAGATGGCGTGTCCTCCTCGGTGACCGTCAGGGTGAAGTCCGCTTGGTACGACTGGATGGCGCCGGCCTTCGCCTGCAGCGCCGCGACGCGCGCCGCCGCGCCGTCCTCGGCCGTGGCCACCCCTACCAACGCCAGCCACGTCATGCCCACCATCCCCCACGCACGACCGCCACCTCTCATGGCGTCACCACCTCTCCGGTATGCACGATGCGGCGGCCGCCGAGGAACACCTCGGTGACGCCGCCGTGCAAGGCCCACCCGATGAACGGGGAATTCAACGATTTCGACTCGAATGTCTCGGCCGTCGCCTGCCAGGCGCGGCCCGGGTCCACCACCGTCACGTCCGCGACCGCGCCGGGGCTCAGCGTCCCGCGCGGAATGCCCAGCGCCCGGGCCGGCTGCCAACTCAGCGCCGCCGCCAGCTGCGTCAGGCTGAGCAGCCCCGGCTTGACCAGCACCGTCAGGAGCACCGCCACGGCGGTTTCCAGCCCGATCACGCCGAACGGGGCGGCCTCCAAATCCCGGTCTTTCTCGGCCTGGGTGTGCGGGGCGTGATCGGTGGCGATCGTATCCAGCACGCCATCGCGGAGCGCGGCCCGCAGCGCGGCCCGGTCCCCCTCGCTGCGCAACGGCGGGTTCATTTTGTAGTTGGGGGCGTAGTCATGCAGCGACTCGTCGGTCAACGCCAGATGGTGCGGGGTCACCTCGGCGGTCACCGCCACGCCGCGCCCTTTGGCCGCGCGGATCAGATCGACCGTTTCCCGCGCGCTGACGTGCGCCAGGTGGAGCCGCGCGCCGGTCGCCTCGGCCAGCAAGAGATCGCGGCCGGCCATCACCGCCTCCGAGGTGGACGGGATCCCCTGCACCCCTTGCTTGAGGGAGACGAGGCCCTCATGCATCACGCCGCCGGCCGACAAGGTCGTGTCCTCCGCGTGGCTGATGATCGGCAGCTCAAACATCTTCGCGTATTCGAGCGCGCGGCGCATCAGGTGGGCATTCATGATCGAGCGGCCGTCGTCCGAGAGCGCCACGACGCCGGCGGCCTTCAGCTCGCCGATATCCGCCAGCGATTCCCCCGCCAGCCCCTTGGTCACCGCGCCGATCGGCAGCACGTTGACGACGGCGCTGCGCCTCGCCTCGGCCAGCAGGAATTCGACGACCGGCCGGTTGTCGGCCGGCGGCTCGGTATTGGCCATCGCGCAGATCGTCGTGAATCCACCCTTGGCCGCCGCGCGGGTCCCGGTGGCGACGGTCTCCTTCTCCTCGCGGCCCGGGGAGCGCAGATGGACATGCAAATCAATGAAGCCGGGGAACACGATCTGGCCGTCGGCCTCGACCACCTCGGCGCCGCTGGCCGACAGCCGGTCGCCGACGGCGGCGATCCGCTCCCCCTCAATCAACAGATCGGCGGTCGTGTCCACGCGGTTGGCCGGGTCCACGACCCGGCCCCCGCGGAGCAAGAGTTTGGTCGGGGCCATCAGGCGGTCACCGGGCGCTCGGGATGCGGCGCCGGCTTCGGCGTCTTCGCCGGCCGGCCGCCCGAGACGAGGTACAGCACCGCCATGCGCACCGCGACCCCGTTCGTCACTTGATCATAGATGACCGACTGCGGCCCATCCGCCACGTCGGGCGCCAGCTCGACCCCGCGATTGACCGGCCCCGGGTGCATGACGATCATGTCCGGCTTGCCCCACGCCAACTTCTCGCGGTTCACCCCGAACAGCGCGGCATACTCCCGGATCGACGGCAGGAGGTGCTGCTGCTGCCGCTCCAGTTGCAGGCGCAGCAGCATCACGACGTCGGCCTCCCGCATCGCCTCTTTCAGGGAATAGGTCACGGTCACGCCGAGGCGCTCAATGCCCGGGGGGACCAGCGTCGGCGGCCCGCAGAGCGTGACCCGCGCGCCCAGCGTGGTCAGCCCCCACAGGTTGGAGCGGGCTACGCGGGAGTGGCTGATGTCCCCAACGATCGCGACGTTCAGGCCGGCGATCTGGCCCTTTTTCTCGAGGATCGTGTAGAGATCCACGAGCCCCTGGGTCGGATGCTCGTGCGACCCGTCGCCGGCGTTGATGACGCTCGCGGCGGCGGTCTTGGCGACGGTCAATGGGACGCCGCTGACCGAGTGCCGGATCACGAGGATGTCCACTTTCATCGCCTCGATGTTCCGGACGGTGTCCATGATGGTCTCGCCCTTCGTGAGGCTGGTCGAGGCGGCTTGGATATTCAGGATGTCGGCGGAGAGGCGCTTCGCCGCCAGCTCGAACGATGTGCGGGTCCTGGTGGACGGCTCGAGGAAGAACAGGACCACGGTCCGCCCGCGCAGCGCCGGGACTTTCTTGATCGGCCGCAGGGACACCTCTTTGAATGCCTTGGCCTGCTCCAGCACCAGCGTCAGTTCCTCGGCGGACAACCCCTCGAGCCCCAGCAAATCTTTCCGGGTCCATGGCGTGGCGCTCATGCTCATGTGGTCAGCCCTCCGTGGTCACCACCCGCCGCGCCGAGGACGATGTCGTCCGTCCCATCCGTCTCGGTCAGGTGGACGACGACGATCTCCCCCGGGGCGGTCGGCAGGTTCTTCCCGACGTAATCCGGCCGGATCGGCAGCTCGCGGTGCCCGCGGTCGACCAGGACGGCGAGCTGGATCAGCGCGGGGCGGCCGTAATCAATGAGGGCGTCGAGGGCGGCCCGGACCGTCCGCCCGGTGTACAGCACATCGTCCACGAGGATGATGCGCCGATCGTCAAGCTCGAACGGGATCTCGGTTTGATGAACCACCGGGTTGGGGCCGATGGCGGTGAGGTCGTCGCGGTAGAGGGTGATGTCGAGTGCGCCCACCGGGACAGACGTACCGACCGGGGGGGCGAGCTGGCGAATGGCCTGCGCCAGCCGCTCGGCCAAGACCGCGCCGCGGGTGCGGATGCCGATGATCGCCAGCCGGTCGGTCCCGCCATGGCGCTCCACGATTTCGTGCGCAATGCGGGTGACGGCGCGGCGGATCGCCTCGGCGTTGAGGATCTGGGATGTGGCCTGCACGGGGGTCCCCTTCCCGACCTCTCAGGGCCGGTTTTAAAGGTTGCCTACAGAACTAGTAAACCACGCCGCCGGGGGCGGCGTCAAGTAATTGTACTATGGAACACCAGGACGAACTCGCCGCGGGGGGGATGTTGCTCGAAATGCGCCAGGTGCTCCGCCACCGTCCCGCGACGGACCTCCTCGAACTGCTTGGTCAATTCCCGCGCCACGCTCATCGGGACATCCCCCAACACCTCTTGAATGGCCGCCAAACTCTTCATCAGCCGGTGTGGCGTCTCGTAGCACACGATCGTCCGGGGCTCTCCTTTCAGCGTCTCCAGCCGTCGCCGCCGCGGGCCCGGCTTCATCGGCAAGTAGCCCTCGAAGACGAACCGCTCCATCGGTAGGCCGGACACCGTCAGCGCCGCGATCGCCGCGCACGGCCCGGGGATCGCCACGACGGAAATCCCCGCCGCGATCGCCTGCGGGATCAGGTGGCCGCCCGGGTCAGCGACGCCCGGCGTCCCGGCGTCCGAGACCAGCGCCACCGACTCGCCGCCGGCCAGACGCCGCAGCAGCTCCGGCGTCTTGGCCCGCTCCACCGCATCGTAGAAGCTCTCGACGGGCGTTGGGATCTCGTACCGGGCGAGCAGAATTTTGGCGTGGCGCGTGTCCTCGGCGGCGATCAGGTCCACGGCCCGCAGCACCTCCACCGCCCGGGCGGTCAAATCCCCAAGGTTCCCGATCGGCGTGGCGACGAGATACAGCGTGCCCGCCGCAGAGGATTCGCCCATCAGGCGGCCCGCCGGCGCCGCCACTCCTCTCGCATGCGCTCCGCCAGGAATTGCTTCAGGAGCGCCTGATACGGAATGTCGCGCTCGTTGGCCAGCGCCTTCAATCCGCCGATCAGGTGTTCCGGCAACCGGACCGAGATGGTCCGCAGTGTCGGCTTGAGGTTTGGGAATTGCACCCGCCGCGCGGATCGCCAATCCACGTAGTCGGTCGTGTCGTGCGTCGCCCAAAACTCCCGCTCTTCATCCTCGCTGCGGAATTTTGGAATCTGTTTAAGCTTTGACATGTCGCCGGCGCTCCTTTCGATTCATATCGCGGGCCGAGATGACGCGGACCCGCTGGCCCCGGACGGTGAACACGACGGTGAGCCGCCGTCCCCGGACCGTCCGGCCAAACGCGAAGTACCGCACCTCGACCGTTGAATGCCCAGCATCTGCAGCAATGACCGGCTCACGGAAAAAGACCTCCTCGCACTCGTGGAATGCGACGCGGTGCCGCCGCCAATTCTTGTCAGCGCTTCCTTTGCCCCAGTCAAACCCTTCAATCCGCGAGAAATCCGGCAGCTCGGCCATTGGAGAAGTATATATCCAATATATACGAATTCCGGCGGGGCGTCAAGGGGGTCCCGAGGGCGATTCGACCAGCGCCCTCAGCCCGGGTTCCGAGACGGCATTGTAGTCGAACACCACCACCCCCCGAGCCTTGAGGGCGGCCGCGTCTCGGAGTTGCGCGGCGAGGATGTTCGGTTCCTTGATCATCAGGTGGGCCCCAAGCCCGATCGCGACCTTCTGCGGATCCCCGGCGACGCCCAACGCCGCCTTGGCCGTCAGGGCCACGAACCGGGAATCTGGAGAATAGCTCATCAAGACCACAAAGTCCGCGAGCCCCTCGCTCAGCCAGCGGGCCCAATCTTGACATGCCGTGGAGTACGCTCGATCCATGGGGGCGATGACGGCGCAGGAGATCTGAAGGCCTGGGCGCTGCGTCCGGGCCGCCCCGGCGGCCGCTCGAAGGAGCTCTGTCACCTGCTGCCGTTTCCAATCATCCCAGACGAGGCTGTCGCGGACCTTCCAATCCACCCCCCGAGGATCAATGCCGGAAGTTTCTCGAAAGCGGCGGACATTGCGCTCCCCGTATCCATAGGACAGGCCCACGGGGTTAAATCGGGAGCCGGGGATGTAGGGGATCGCCGCCGGGTACCGGATGTAGTCGAAATGGATCCCATCCAGCGCCGGATATTTGGCCGCGAGCTCCCCCGCAATCCGAACGATGTGCTCTCTGACCCGCGGATCGCCCGGCTCCAGGAACAGTTGGTCCTCTCGATCGTAGTAGGCGTCCAACGGCTCCGCCGGCCTGCTCTTGAGGGCGCCGCGGCCGTGCTGATCTTTCGTGAGGATCGCGCCTCCGAATGCCTGCAGGAGGGGGGCCTCTTGGTTTTTCGAGAGCGTTAAGGCGTTGACCCAAGCGTGGACTTGGATTCCGGCGGCCTGCGCGCGGTCAATCAGCAACTGGAGCGGATCGGCGCCCAGTCGGGATCGGTTGCGGCGAAACGGGGCGGCATCCGCGTGGTCGGAGTCAAACCACGCCTTGTCGCCCCGATACACCTGGACAAACAGCGCGTTGAACCCGCCCCGCTTGGCAAACGAGATGGCATCCGTCAACGCATCGGGCCCGCTGAAGATGTCCTTCTCGCCGACACAGCTGATCCACAACCCCTTGAAGGGCTCCGCGGAAGCAGGGCGGGTTGGCGCCCCGCAGGACAGGGCGATCGCCAGAAGGAGCGCGCTGGGTCGGCCGGGCCGCATGAGAGGGGCGCTACCGGCTCCCTCCGTGGGTGTCGGATGAGGAACGATACGGGCTCAGGGCGGCCCAGGTCTTTGGCCCCACCTTGCCATCCACGGAGAGCCCGCGGGCGCGCTGGAACGCCTTGATCGCCCGCGTGGTGCGGGGCCCCGCTGTGCCATCAACGGGTCCGTCGTAATACCCCGCGCGCTGCAGCGCCCGCTGGATGTCCGCCACGGTCGGCCCCCCATGACCGGCGGGGCCCCGGGCGGCCGCCCGTCCCTGCTCCACCCGGGGAGGATCCACGCGCTCGACCCGCTCTCGGAGGCGCCCCATGTCCCAGGCGTTGCCCTCGAGCTCCTGCTGGCGCACCTCCAGGACATCCAAGCGCCGCTCCGCGGCGGCGAGGCGCCCCGCCGCATCGCCGGAGCCCCCCACGACCTGGCGGGTCGCACACCCCGCGGCCCACAGGACCACTCCGAGCCCTAACGACAGCGCGAGCCCTACGCGACGCGGCGTCATGCCTTCGTCCAGGTCAATACCGGGATTTAGATTTGGTCTTTGTGGGCGCCGCTGGTTTCGCGGCCGGTCGCGGGCTGGTGCTTTGCGCTGTCGCGGGCTTACTCACCGCGGCAGAGCTTGGCTTCGCCCGGCCGGCCGATTTCTTCCCCCACCACGCAGACGCGGGCGCCGCCGAAAACACGGTCAATGCCCACGCGACGAACAGTCCAACCATCCACCGATTGCGCATGATCACCTCCTGTTGGTGCGTGCGTGTCGGCCGCCGCTCGGTCGCTCCAAGCCCTTGGCCGATTCGCTCGCATCTTAGAAGGGCGAGATGAAGGAACTCTGAAGGTTTGATTAAGATTTCTTCAGGCGCCGGGAAGCCGGACGGTAAAGGCTGCGCCTTGCCCGGGTTGACTGGCCACGTCAATCCGACCCTGATGGACTTCCGCAATCCAGCGGCAGAGTCCGAGGCCGAGGCCCGTCGAGACGCTCTGGGTCTCTTGAGGATGGCTGAAGAAGCGGTCGAACAGTGTGGGGATGTCCTCTTCGGGAATCCCGGCTCCGGTATTGTGGACCCGGAGATAGGCGGATTGCGCCTCTCGGCCGCATTGGAGCGTCATCATGCCCTCCGGAGGGGTGTGCCGGACGGCGTTGTCCACCAGGTTGGCCAGTAAGCGTTCCAGCAGTCTGCGCTCGCCGGAGATCCAGACGGGTCCGTCGGTGTTCAGGGTGATGGCGACGCGTTTGGCGCGCGCCTGCGCGGCGTGGCCCTCCCCCACCTCCCGCAACAGCGCGCTGAGCTCCACCGGGCTGCGGTCCACCGCGCGGCTGGCCACCCCCTTGTGGGCCAGGGAGAGCAGGGCCTCGAGGATCGCCGCCATCTCGCTGACCGCCTCCATGCTCGTCTGCAAAGCCCGCCGGTACTCCTCGGTGGACCGGGGTTTCGAGAGGGCGAGCTCCATCTCGGTCTGGATAATCGTCAGGGGGGTGCGCAACTCGTGCGACGCGGCCCCGCTGATCTGGCTCAACCGCTTGAATGCCGTCTCGAGACGCTCCAGCATCTCGTTGAACGCCTGAGCGAGCTCTCCGATCTCGTCCCTCGTGCGCGGGTCTTCGACACGCTCATGGAGGTCTTCGACGCCGATCCGGCGGGCTCTGCCGATGATGGTCTTCACCGGCCCCAGGGTCTTCGTCACGAGGACCCACCCGATGACGCCGATGAGGAGCAAGATCGCGGGGAGGAGCCACACCAGCCAGAACGCCAGTTTCGTCAGTGACGTATCCGCCAGGCGGAGCGGCGTAGCCGCCTGGATGACGCACACGAGCTCGCCGCCCCAGACCACCGGAGCCGTCAACAGGCGGGTACGGAACCCGGGCGACCGGACGTTTTCAAACACCGGCGATCCTTCCCGGACCTCCTCCGGCACGCGCGGCAGGGCCGGGAGGTTCAGCTCGGCCACACTCTTCGACGCCGCGATCAGCGCGCCGTCTCGGTCGAACACCCGAAGGGGTCTGGCGCCTTCCAGCACCCCCGCGTCCCTCGGCCAGCGCGCGATGAATCGCTGGAGCGCCGTCCGGTCATCCGGAGACAGCGCTCCCTCGAGGGATCCGGCCGGCGACCCTCCCTGCTTTTCCCATGAGGTCGAGAGCCGGTCCTCCAGCACCCCCGCCTGGGCCGTGAGCATGTCGTCAATCGCCTCGCCGAGATCCCGTCTGACGGTGGCGTACAACCCCCACCCGAACGTTCCGAGGACCAGCGCGAGGCTGCCCACGTACCAGACGATGAGGCGAAGCCGTAGAGATTGAAGCATCCGACTAGCCGTCCGGCTGATCCTGGCGGCCGATCACGTAGCCGGTCCCTCGGACGGTGCGCAGCAGCTTGGCGAGGAACGGATCATCAATCTTCCGGCGGAGATGGGCCACGTGGACCTCGATGACGTTGGACGAGGTATCATAATCGTGCTGCCACACCGCTTCCTCAAGCGTGGTCCGGCTCACGACCCGGTCGGCGTGCCGCATGAGGTATTCGAGCAGCGCATATTCGCGCGCGGTCAGGACGATTGCCGCCCCGCTCCGCGCGACGCGGTGCCGCAACGTATCCATTTCCAGATCCCCCACTCGAAGGATCGTCGGAGTCATGTCCCCTCGTCGGCGCATCAGCGCCCGAACTCTCGCCAGAAGCTCTTGAAACCGGAATGGTTTGGTAAGGTAATCGTCCGCGCCGCTCTCGAATCCCCTGACCTTGTCCTCGAGCTCGGCTTTCGCGGTGAGCACCAGCACCGGGACGGTCATCCGGTCGGCCCTAAGGGCCTGGAGGATTTCGAGCCCGCTCCGCTTGGGCAGCAGGAGATCGAGGATGACCAGGTCGTATTCCCCGGTCTGCGCCAGGTAGAGGGCGTCTTCTCCGTCGGAGGAGACGTCCACGACATAGCGTTCTTCCCGCAGGCCGCGGGCAATGGAGCTGGCGACGCGCTTGTCGTCTTCGACCAGGAGGATTTTCATCGGGCCGTTCCTGTGGTCACGTGGCGCCCCTCGCTAACGCTCGCCAGTGGGC
>JACQRF010000094.1 GCA_016206635.1 Candidatus Omnitrophota bacterium | reverse complement strand
GTTCCTGCGCGAGCGGTACGGGGCCCCCGCCGGCGCAATCCGCGTGGTGCTCAACGGCATCGCCTGGAATCCGCCCCCGCCGCCGGCCCTCGATGCTGCGGCGCAGGCGTTCCGCCGACACTGGGGCGTCTCGGATCGAGGGCCGGTGATCGGGACCGTCGCCCGCTTGGTCTCGGCGAAAGAATTCCCGGTGTTGCTGGAGGCCTTCCACCAGCTGCGCGGCACAGTCCCGTCGGCCCAATTGGTGATCGTCGGCGATGGCCCGGACAAGCCGGCCATCATCCGGCGCGCCTACGCGCTGGGGGAACAGGATCACGTGGTGATCACCGGCGCCGTCTCGATGACGGCCATCCCGCTGGCCGTGATGGACCTGTTTGTGCTGTCGTCCAGCAATGAGGCGTTCGGGCTGGCGGTCGTCGAGGCGATGGCGATGGGCCGCCCGGTCGTGGCGTCCCGCGTCGGCGGGATCCCGGACGTCGTGGACGATGGCGTGACCGGGGTGCTGGTGCCGCCGCGCGATCCGGGCGCCTTGGCGCGCGCCCTCCAGCGATTGGTGGATGACCCCGAGGCGGCGCGCGCGATGGGCCGCGCCGGCCGGGCCCGCTACGAGCGGCAGTTCACCATGGAGCGCGTCGCCCGCGAGGTGGAGCAGGTGTATGAGGAAGTGGCGCGTGGGTAGCGCGCGAATGGAGACGGGGGCGCCGCGCATCGTGATCATGGGCGTCAACTGGCTGGGCGACGCCCTCTTCATGACGCCGGCGATCCGCGCCGTGCGCCGCCGGCATCCCGGCGCGTTCTTGGCGTGCGCCGTGCCGCCGCGGTGCCGCGAGCTGCTGGCCGGCAACCCCCATCTCGACCTCGTGCTGACGTTCGACGAGCGCGGGGCGGATCGCGGGATGACGGGGCTCTGGCGATTCAGCCGCGCGCTGCGGGCCCATCGCTTTGATACCTGCTTCCTTTTCCACCGGTCGTTCACGCGCGCCGTCGGCGTGGCGCTGGCCGGCATCCCCCGGCGGATCGGGTACGCGACGTGGAAGCGCGGCTGGCTGCTGACCACGGCGGCGCCGATGCCGCCGAAGGACACCGTGCACAAGGTCGCGTTCTTCCTCAATCTGCTCGCGGCCGCCGGCGTCCCGTCGGACGGCCTGGGGTACGACTTCGTGAGTTCCGATGAGGACCGACGATATGCACGGCAGTTGTTGCAGGCCGCCGGTGTGATGACCCCTCACCCTTCTCCCTCTCCCCATGGGGGAGAGGGGCGGGGTGAGGGGCGGCGTCGGCCGATCGTGGCGATGCACGCCGGCGCCAATTGGGATCTCAAGCGCTGGCCCCCGGCGCGGTTCGCCCGGCTCGGGGACGAGCTGGCCGAGCGGTTCGGCGCCGGCGTGGTGCTGGTCGGCGCCGCCGGCGACCGGCCGATGGCCGAGGGGATCGCCCACCGGATGCGGCATCCGCCGGCGATCCTCTGCGGCCAAACGACGCTGGCGCAGCTCGGCGCGCTCTTCACCCAGGTGGCGGCCGTCGTGTCGAACGACTCCGGGCCGCTCCATCTGGCCTCCGCGGTCGGTGCCCGCGCCGTCGGGCTGTTCGGCCCGACGAACCCGGTGTTGACCGCCCCGCCGCCGAGCCCGACCCTGCGCGTGTTGTTCGGCTCCATCGGCTGTCCCGTCCCGTGCTATCGGCACTGGTGCCCGATCAATCTGTGTCTGCGTCAGATCGCGCCGGACGACGTGCTCGAGGCGCTGGCCCCGTGGCTTGTCCCTGGGGAGGGCCCATGCGCATCCTGCTGATTTCCCTGAGCAACATCGGCGACGTGATCTTGACCACGCCGGTGCTCGAGGCGCTGGCGCGGCGCTGGCCGGCGGCGGCGATCACGGTCATCGCGGGGCCGCGTGCTGCGCCGCTCTTCGAGCGGGACCCGCGCGTCGCCGCGGTGATCCCGTACGACAAGACCGCGCCGGTCATCGAGAAGCTCCGCTTGCTGTGGCGCCTGTATCGGGTGCGCTTCGATCGCGTCGTGAACTTGCGGCACGGGGTGCTGCCGCGCGCCGGCGGGCACCGGGTCGCGCAGCACCTCGCGGTGATCCGGCGGATGGGGATCCCGGCGGACGGGATAGAGCCCTCGCTCGTCGTCGGCCCCGAGGACGAGCGTGCCGTGGACCAATGGCTTTCCCCCCTCATCCTCCCCTCTCCCCGATGGGGAGAGGGAACGGATGAGGGGAACCATACCACACCCTCTCCCCCCAGGGGAGAGGGAACGGGTGAGGGGAAACGGCCACCGTTGGTGGCGATCGCCCCCGGCGCGCGCAGCCATCTCAAGCGGTGGCCGGCTGCGGGGTTCGCCGCGGTGTGCGACGCGATGATCCAGGAGTTCGGGGCGCAGATCGTGCTCGTCGGGGATGCGGACGATCGGCCGATCGCCGAGGCGGTCATTGCTGCCCTACGCCCCTCACCTCGTTCCTCTCCCCCGACGGGGGAGAGGATGACAGGTGAGGGGGGAGAGAGTGGAATGAGGGGCCGCGTTGTAAATCTGACCGGCCGGACCACCCTGCGGCAACTGGCCGCGCTGTTCCGGCGGGCGTCGCTCGTCCTCACCAACGACAGCGCTTGCCTCCACCTGGCCGGGGCGGTCCGCACGCCGGTCGTCGCGGTGTTCGGCCCGACCGACCCAGTCAAATACGGCCCGCGCGGCCCGCGCGACGCCGTCGTCCGCCTGGGGCAGGTCTGCTCGCCGTGCGAGCAGGCCCTGAGCCCCTACGGCCACGAGTGCTTGCAGACGCTGCCGGCCCGCGACGTCCTCGCCGCCGTGAGAACGGTGCTGGGTGCAACGGTCTTGTCCCTCTCCCCGATGGGGAGAGGGAACGGGTGAGGGGTCAGTGCTCCGACAGCGAGCCCGAGAGTTGAGGCGGCAACAAACCGATGCGGAGCAATTATTGTGGCAACGCCTTCGAGATCGCCAGTGTTTTGGAGCAAAGTTTCGTCGGCAGCATCCCGTTGGCCGCTGGATTGCAGACTTTTGTTGTTTGGAACATCGGTTGGTGATTGAAATAGATGGGGGACAACATGCGATTCGTCAAAGGCATGATCAATACCGGGATGCCGGGTTACAGGAACGCGGTTATCGGGTGTTGAGGTTTTGGAATCACGAAGTGTTGGTCAATTGTGAGGGCGTGTTGATTGCTATCGGAGAAGTTTTGAAAATCCCCCCTCTCCCCACCGGGGAGAGGGAAACGTTATGATGCACACCGCGGCCCCGCGTATTCTGATTGTCCGGACGGATCGGATCGGGGACCTGGTGCTGTCAACGCCGGCCATCCGCGCCGTGCGGGCGGCGTATCCACAGGGCTATCTCGCCGCGCTCGTGCAGCCGGCCACGCGCGCCCTGGTGGACGGCCACCCGGCGTTGGACGAGGTGCTCGTGCTCGACAAGCGTGGCGCGCATCGCGGCTGGCGCGGGTTCCGGCGGCTGGTTCGGGAGCTGCGCGCGCGCCGCTTCGACCAGGCGTTCATCCTCCACACCACCACGCGCGTCGTGTTGGCGACGTGGTGGGCCGGGATCCCGGTGCGCGTCGGGTACGCGCGCCGGCTCGGCTGGCTGCTGACCCATCCGGCGCCGTACGTCAAGCGGTTCGGTGCGAAGCACGAGCTCGACTACACGCTGGACCTCGTCCGCGCGGAAAAAAGGGCCGCTTATATAAGCGGCCCTTTTTCTGCGCTGGAGATCGCCTGGCATGCGGAGGGTCGCGAGCCGGTCGACCGCTGGTTGGCGCAGGCCGGCATCGGCCCGCAGGACCGCATGATCGTCCTGCATCCCGGCGCGAGCTGCCCCTCCAAGCGGTGGCCGGCGGCGCGGTTCGCGGCGGTGGCTGATCGGCTCGCGGCCGACCCCACTCTCCGGTTCGTGGCGATCGCCGGGCCGGACGATGAGGCGCTCGTGCGCGACGTCCAACGGCAGGCCCGTGTCCCGGTGCTGGCGCCGCCGCGTCCGTTCACGCTGGCGGAGCTCCCGTGGCTCCTGAAGCGGGCGCAGTGTTTGGTGT
>JACQRF010000087.1 GCA_016206635.1 Candidatus Omnitrophota bacterium | reverse complement strand
TCCTGCGCGCGCTCAAAGGCCCGAAGATCCTCGTGAATCTCGCCGGGGAGTCGGTGGCCGAGTACGTCGAGCTGGCGCGGCGGCTGGACGGGGTGCCGGGGATTGACGGGTTCGAGCTGAACATCTCGTGCCCCAACTGTGATCGGGGCGGGATGGAGTTCGGCGTTGATCCGACGCTGACGCGAGAGGTCGTGCGGAAAGTCCGGCGGGTGACGCGGCGGTTCCTGATGCCGAAACTCTCGCCGAACGTGACCGACGTGGTCGCGATCGCCCAAGCAGCGGTGGACGGCGGGGCGGACGCCCTGTCCCTCATTAACACCCTCGTGGCAATCGCCGTGGATGCCCGGCGCCGGACACCGCGAATCTCGACGGTGAGGGGGGGCTTGAGCGGGCCGGCCATTAAACCGGTCGCGCTCAGAATGGTCTGGGAAGTCCACCGGGCCCTGCCGAAGGTCCCCCTGGTCGGTTTGGGCGGGATCATGACGGCGACCGACGCGGCGGAATTCCTGCTGTGTGGGGCGAGCGCGGTGCAGGTCGGGACGGCGAATTACGTGGACCCGAAGACGTCGCTGACGGTCATCGAGGGACTGGCGCGGTACATGAAACAGCAGAAGGTGAGGACGGTGAGTCAATTAGTTGGGGCGCTGCAGGCCCCTCACCCCGTCCCTCTCCCCCGAGGGGAGAGGGAATCACCATGACACCGGCGGAACGGTTGATCGTCGCACTCGACGTGGCGGACCTCGAGTCGACGCGGCGGCTGGTCCAGCGGCTGGCCCCGACGGTGACGCATTTCAAGATCGGGAGCGAATTGTTCACGGCCTGCGGCCCGGCGGCGGTGGAGCTGGTCCAGAAGGCGGGGGCGAAGGTCTTCCTCGACCTCAAGTTCCATGACATCCCGAACACGGTGGCGCGCGCGGCGCGGATGGCGACGCGGCTCGGCGTCTGGATGTTCAACGTGCATTTGCAGGGCGGCGTGGCGATGTGCCGGGAGGCCGTGGCGGCGGCGCAGGAGGAGGCCCAAAAATCGAGAGGATCGGGCCACCCACGCCCGCTCGTGCTCGGCGTGACCCTACTCACCTCGATGGGGGAGAAAGACCTCGTGGACCTCGGCATCCGCAAGACGGTGAAGGACCAAGTGCTCTACCTGACCCAGGTCGCGCAGAAGGCGGGCCTCGACGGGGTGGTCGCCTCGGCGCAGGAAACCAAGGTCCTGCGCTTTGCCGCCGGGCCGACCTTCGTGATCGTCACACCCGGGATCCGGCCGGCGGGGGCGTCGCTGGGGGACCAGGTGCGGGTGGAGACGCCGGCGGTCGCCCTGAAAGCGGGCGCCAGCTACCTGGTCGTCGGGCGGCCGATCACCGAGGCGGCCGACCCGGTCGCCGCCGCCCAGGCGATCCTCCAGGAGATGGCCGCGGCCAGCCCGCAGTGATACAATTGGCCTTGTATGCGTCCCTCTGAAGCGCTGTCCCTGCTGCAAGGCACCGGCGCCCTGCTCGACGGGCATTTCCAGCTCTCCAGCGGCTTGCACAGCCGGCAGTATATTCAGTGCGCCATGGTCCTCCAGCACCCGACGCTGGCGGCCCGCCTCTGCGGGGCGCTGGCGCAGGGCTTCGCGGCGGACGACGTGTCCGTGGTGGCGGGGCCGGCGCTCGGCGGGATCACGGTCGCCTATGAGATGGCCCGCCAGCTCGGGGCGCGGGCGGTGTTCGGCGAGCGGGTGGACGGGCGACTGACGTTGCGCCGAGGGTTCCATGTGGAGCCGGAAGATCGGGTGCTGATCGCCGAAGATGTGGTGACGACGGGCGAGTCGTCCATCGAGCTGCTGGAGCTGATCCAGCATGGCGGGGCGACCGTCATCGGGCTGACGGCGATTGTTGATCGGAGCGGCGGGGCGACGGAATTCCCCGTGAAATTTCACAGCCTGCTGTCGCTGACCCTCAAGACCTTTACCCAGGGCTCTTGCCCGCTCTGCAAAGAGGAAGTCCCGCTGACGAAGCCGGGTACCCGCCCCCCCCGCCCAATGCTACCGGAGTCCGAACTGTAGGGCGAGCAGCAGGAACGCCAGGCCGAGCGTCGGGAGGGTGACGGCCAGGCCCGGCCAGAGCCAGCGCCCGAACCGCACCGTTTCCCCCTGCCGCTCCAGCATCCCGATCGCCACGATGTTCGCCGTCGAGCCGATCATCGTGGCATTCCCCCCGAGCGTCCCGGCGAAGAGCAGGCCCCACCAGAGGGGCCCGACGGCGATTCCGTGGGACGCCAGGTCGGCCAAGATCGGGACGAAGGTGGCGACGACCAGGATGTTGTCGAGCAGGGCGGTGAGCACCGCCGCGATCAGCATGATGAGCGCCAACAGCGCCAGCGGGCTGGTCCCTGCCGCTGCCCGCAGCCCCTCGGCGATCCGGTCGGTGACGCCGACGTAATGCAGGGTCCCGACCGAGGCGAACAGCAGGATAAAGAACGCCAACGTCCACCAGTCCACCCGCTTCTCGAACAGCGCCCGCGCCTTCTCCCCCTCCAGCAGGAGGGCGATCCCGCCCATCAGGAACGGCACCCCCAGGAGCAGGGTGTTCTTCGGCAGGTGGAGCCAGGTCTCCATCGGATGGTGGAGCACGAGGCCGACGATCGTTGCCAGGAAGAGGGCCAGCGCCGTCCAGAAGTCTTTGGCGGGGACCGCCTCGATGTGGATCGTCTCGCCGCGGACATGGTGCACGCCCTCCGCGAGCGCGGCGATCGGCCGCCGGAACACGAGGAAGCAGAGCGGGATCGCCAGCCCGAGACAGGCCAGCGAGATCGGCGTCGCCCATCGGATAAAATCGGCGAACGTGAGACCGGCCCGGAGCGCGATCAGCACCCCGATGGGGTTCCCGACGACGGTCGCGCTGCTGCCGATGTTCGTGGCGAAGACGATCATCATGAGGAACGGCAGGGGCGGCGCCTTGAACCGCTTGGCGACGTGCAGGGTCAGCGTGGTCATGAACAGGATGGACGTGA
>JACQRF010000088.1 GCA_016206635.1 Candidatus Omnitrophota bacterium | reverse complement strand
GGTCAGCCCCGCCCCCGCCGCCGGCCTCGAGGAGCCGCCGTGGGCGTTGCCGGACGACGCCACGACCGAGCAAACGCTCCACTGGCTGCGCCACCTGGAGCTGACCGCGACCGTCCTCGCGAGGGCATTGCACAACCGCGTGCCATGGCCTGAGGCGGCGGCGCGTGCCGCCCGCGCTGCGCGCGGCGCCGCGCTGGGACCCCTCGTGCACGAGCTGGTGGGGCTCCCTCTGGACTCGACGGCGGTTTCTTACAGCGCTACCGCGGCAGCCCTCCTTTTGCCCGATGTCGTCGCCAGGTTGTACGCGCTGGTGCGGCACCCCCTGCCGATTCCGAATGCCGGGAGGCTCCTCCGCACGGTCCTGGTGTCGTCTCACGCGGCCTCCCACGCCTCGGGCCGGTCCGATCGTCTCAAGGCCTATCGGGCCCTGCCATTGTCCTCGAACGCCAAAGAACGGGCCGCGGTGCAGATGATCCGGCGCACCCTGACCGCGGCCCGATTGATTCCCGCGCCGCGAGGGCGGCTGATAACGCCCAGTCGTCAGTGGCACGACGCGCGGACGCTCGTCACGGTGATCACCATCTACGGGAGCATCTATCGCGACCAGCGGATCACGGCCGTGTCAGGCGAGCACGGCCTCACGCTGGCCGGGCCGCATGCCCCGCGCCATCCGGTGGCGTGGGCCACCATCCGGCTGGTGCGGCCGTCCGGTCCCGTCACCGGCGGGCTGGAGGAGCCCTCGCCATCGGCCCCGGCCCTCAGGGCTATCCATGACGTGGGCCGAGCCCTTGCGGCGGCTAGTACCCCTGCCATCTACACGCTCTGGCGGCGTCTGGCGCACCTCGAGGGGCTCCTCCTGCGTCCACCCAGCGCGCCGGGCCCCGCATCGGCGCGCCGGTACGAGATCGTCGCAGCGCTCACGGCGCTCGCCAAACCCAGTCGTCGTTTGGAGGGCGCGGTGCAGCATGTGGTTGAGCAGGTTTCCTGGCTGCCGTTGCGCCGGACGTTGGACCACGCGGTTCACGAGTGGGTGGCTCGCTTGAGCAATGCGTCGCAAGCAGTGGCGAGAGATCCCGCGCCGGATCCCGAATGGCGCTCCCGGGTCTACGCCGTCGTCGCAGCGATGCGCCGAGCGCTCGATCAGGTCGAGGCGCTGGCGTGGGAGCTGCAGCACCTGCCGCCTGAAGCGTTGTCCGAGCAGGTGACTGGTCCTCACGAGGAAGGGGTGTTCGCCCTCATCATGAGTCCTCGCCAGGGCCTGCTCACCCCCCGGCAGCGTCGTTGGGTGGCGGAGATGCTGACGTTTTGGGCGGCGGGGGCGGCACAGACGACACCGGCCGTGGTGCAGGTCGTGGCCCCCTCACTCTGGCCGGCCGTCGCTCCAGCGGTGCGACCAGCCGAACTGCCCCCCGGTACGTGGCGCGACCTCGTGGCATGGGGGCCGGGATTGTCCGCGGAATCCCGTGCCACGCTGAGCCAGCACCAGATCACCGTGGTCGAGACGGCCCAGGCGTTGCGGGAGCACTGTCGGGTGTTGGGGGCTACCCCGGAGACGTCGTATTGGCTCTCGGCTGCCGACCCGCAGGAGCGTCGAGCACTGCTCGAGGCGTTCCAGAATGTGTCCCCGCGCATGGTAGCCCTCTCCGATTCACTGGACATCCCCTGGCTGGCCCGCGGCGTCGTGGCCGCATCCCCGCGGGGCCTCGTCTACACGGGGACGGCGGAGATCACCTGGCTCGGCCTTGCCCTGGAGCGCCTCGCCGCCGAGACACCGACCACCGACCCCTCGGCCCCCTCGCCCGCCGCCGGCCTCGAGGAGGACGAGCGTTCCGCAGTCAAGGAACCGACCCGGGCGGAGATCATTCAGTTCTTGCTGGAGCCCAAGGTGGAGTCCGTCACGAACACGGTAGAACGCTTGGTGGTGACTGCCCAGGTGGATTTTCTGCGCGCCGGCGCCACCGTGCGGATCGAGAACACCGAGACCGTGAATTTCACCACCCAACTCTTGAGCGATCTCGTGCCCCTCGGGGTGCCCCCGGATCAGGCGGCGATTCAGAGACACATCCTCGACATTATCCCAGGCGGCGTGGTCAAGCGGATGGTCCAGCCCCCGCAAAATCAGATCCTGATCCAGAACCTCTCCGAGAAGGAATTAGAGCAATTCCGCGCCGCCCATGCCACCGGTCTCGAGGAGCCCCCCACGCCGCAGGAGGTCCAAGGCGTGAGCTCGAGTTGGAGCCGGACGTTGAGTACGCCACGCGCGGCGTTGTCCCGACATCTGGCCGCGTTGCGACTGGCGTCGAAGTTGGACGACTCGACGGTGGCGGCCCACCTCCTGGCCATTGAGGCGATCCAGCATGAGTTCATGCAGGCCCTCAGCGTCATCCCGAGGAGCACCTCCGATCCGTTCTTGGGCACCGTGGCCCATGAGTTGAATGGGGCGTTGACGGGGTTGGCGTACGCCGCGCTTCCCACGCTCGACGGCACGTTGGAACAGGACGGCCTGGCCGCGAATCTGGCCGCCGTGGAGCGCGCGCAGCAACGGATTGAGGCCATCCTGTGGGAACTCCGGCGCCTGGATCGGGTGGATCTCGAGTGGATCGGCCCGACCCGGTTGATCGCCTTGGTGGCCAGCGAACTCACGGCCACGGTGGGGGATCCCTCCACCGGGCGGAAGCAGCTCACCGAGTCCGCTCAGGCGCGGGTGATCGCGGGATGGGATCGTCTGCGTCGTGACGTGGCGGGCCGAGCGGCTCAGCATCGGACCGTCACGGTCATCGGCCCCGCGGCCGCGGGGCCGATGCTCCCCCTGCTCTTGGAAGCACCGGGTCGCCGACTGGTGGATCCCACGGTGGTGGCCCACCTCGTGTTCTGGACCCCGGTCGGGAGCGCTGTCGCAGAGGACGCCGAGCGTCTGCGCGCGCACGGCCTGGCCGTGGTGGACACCCTGGAGGCCGTGGAGCCCCGCGTCCCCGGCCAGCCGGTTCGCTACCTCTTCGCGCCAGAAGATGTCGCGGCCGCGGCCGCCGTCACGCGTCCCTTGCGGCCGGCCGAGCTCGTTCCGGAGGCCGAGCGGTCGTTGGTGCTCCAGCGCCTGCTCGAGCAACTCTTCGCCGATCTCGATGAGGTCGAGACCCCCAGCCCCGACCGCCAGGCCGAAGCGGCCTGGCTCGCCCGCGCCCTCACCCGCTACTACCAGTAAACCAACACCACGGGACGCTCCATGTGGGGACACACCTGACGAGGCCACGTCAGCCCCTCGGCCTCCGCGTCCGCTGGACACCCCCCGTCCGGGGTTGAAACAATGTCGTCAATATGATACATTCATGATATGCCCGATTTTGGCAGCACCCTGTACTGTTGGCGGGCCCGCCGGGGCGTGACCCAGCAGGCGCTGGCGCACGCCAGCCGGCTGCCGCGCCCGACGGTCTCGGCCTTGGAGCGCGGGGCGCTCGACCCGACGCTGCGCACCATCCGCCGCGTGGCGGCCGGTCTCCACGTTCCGGCCGGCTGGCTCGTGGATGGCCGTCTGCCGCCAGGTCCTGACGCCTGGACCCCGACCCGGGCCTCAGTCGAGCGTGTGGTCGCCGCCTTGGTCGGGCGATCGGTTCGACTGCGCCCGGTGGAACGCCAGGTCGCGGCACTCGTGACGCCGCTCGTCCCGTCGTGGGTCGCGCGATGTGCCGGGCCCGCACCCCGGCCGAGCGGGGTACGGCGCATGCGGGTCGCGTGGGTCCTCGCCCGGGCGCAGCTCGGCGACGCGGCGCTCAAGGCCCTGGCGGTCCGTTTGGAAAAGGCGCGGCAGCGACGGTCATGACACCGCGCCAGATCGCCAGATTCTTCACCGTGTTGGCCGGGTCCTTGGCTACGCCGGTCACCATCCTGCTGACCGGGGCTGCGGCTGGGACGCTCATGGGGGCCGGGCGTCCCTCGAACGATGTGGATTTCGCGGTCGTCCTCGCGCGGCCGCGGGGCTCGTCGGCGTGGGCCGCGTTCGAGCAGGCCGTCCAGGAGGCGACGCGGCAGACCACGATCGCCGCGCAATTCGCGGAGGATATCAGCCGCTGGTCCATGATCAGCTTTCTCGACTACCGGCGGCACACGCGACCGTACCGGCGATTCCGCTCGGTGGAGGTGCGCGTGTTGGAACCGGCCTACTGGGCGATTGGGAAACTCGCCCGGGCATGGCGGCCGGACCTCGACGACCTGGTCCGGGTCCTCCGCCGCGCCCGGCTGGCGCCTTCGCCGCTGGCCCGGTTGTGGGGTCGGGCGCTCAAGGCCAGCCCTCGCTCCGACGCCTGCTGGCAGTTTCGCCGCCATGTGGAGGATTTCTTTCATGAACACGGCCGCGGCATCTGGGGCCGCGCGTTCGATCCGACCCGGGCCATCGCCGCGTTCCACCGCGCCGCTGGCATTCGAGCGTCCTAATCGTCATGCGCGTCGTCATCCTCGGCGGGGTGTGGAAAGGCCGGGTGGTGGCCAGCCCCCGCGAGCCGGGCCTGCGCCCGACCTCCCAGAAAGTCCGCGCCGCCCTGTTCAACATCCTCGGCCCGCGCGTCCAGGCCGCCAGGGTGCTGGACCTGTATGCGGGGAGCGGGGCGCTGGGGTGTGAGGCGCTCAGCCGGGGGGCGACCGCCGCGACGTTCGTCGACCGCGCGCCGGAGTGCGCGGTGGCGATCCGGCGCAGCCTGGCGGCGCTGGCCCCACCCCCGGCCGTCCGGGTCGAGGTGATCACGGCGGACGCGGTCGCCGCGGTCCGGCGGCTGGCGAAACAGGGCAGGGTGTTCGAGCTCGTGTTCGCCGACCCGCCGTACGATGGCCCATGGGGGAAAAACATCTTGCGGGCCCTCGGGGCCCATGGGATAATCCCCCCCGCGGGTTGGCTGGTGCTGGAATGCCATCGGGGGATGCCCCCGCCGGCCACCGTGGAGGCGCCGCTGATCCCCAGGCGCGTGGCGCGCTACGGAGACACGGTCCTGGTGTTCTATCAAGGGATGACCGAAGACCGGTGAATCAGGCCTTCGGTCATTTGTGTGATGGCCTCAACCACTGCGGTTTATCCCGGCACGTTTGATCCGGTGACCTATGGCCACCTGGATCTCATTGAGCGGGCGCGGCGCCTGTTCGAGAGCGTCCGCGTGGCGGTCGCCGCGAATCCCGGCAAGCTCCCCCTGTTCACCGCGCAGGAGCGGGTGGCGCTGCTGCGGCGGGCGCTCAGGGGCCGGCGTGGGATCACGGTGGAGGCGTTCGACGGGCTGGTCGTGGCCTACGCCCGGCGCCATCGGGCGCCCGTGGTGATCCGCGGGCTCAGGATGCTCTCCGACTTCGAATACGAGTTCCAGATGGCGCTGACGAATCGCAAGCTGGACGCCCGGGTCGAGACACTGTTCCTGATGCCGTCGGAATCGTACGCGTATCTCTCCTCGAAGCTGATCAAGGAAACGGCGTCGCTCGGCGCGGATGTCCGGGCGTTTGTCCCCGGGTTTGTGGCCGAGCGGTTGACCCGCCGGCTGCGGCCGTCGGGATCCCCTCTCCCCATCGGGAGAGGGAAGGGTGAGGGGCATGCGCGGAGGGGCTGATGCGCGTCGTGATTGCGGAGATTCCCGAGGAGGGCTTGCGGCTGACCGAGCGCCTGGACCCGGCCGCGCTGGCGCTGGACACGCCGGACCTCTCGTTCGTCGCCCCCCTGGCGGTCGCGGCGGTCGTCCAGCGGCACGACGAGGAGCTGTTGGTCGCGGTGGAGGCCGACAGCACGGTGGCGGTGGTCTGCAGCCGGTGTCTGGCCGCGGGGCGCCGGCCGTACCACGGCGCGTTCCAGCTCGCGGTGGAGATTCAGCGCCGGCCGAGCGTGGAGCTGAACGACGAGCTGCGCCAGGAAATCTTGCTCAGCTATCCGCTGCGGGCGCTGTGCCGCGACGACTGCCGAGGGTTGTGCCCGGCCTGCGGCCACAGCATGAATGAAGGACCCTGTCGCTGCGAGGGACGGTCCCTCCAGAAGGAGTAGCCGATGGCGTTACCGAAGCGACGATTTTCGAGAGCCCGGCGCGACAAGCGCCGGAGCCAGCAGCACGTGGCCGGCCCAACGCTGACGACCTGTCCCCAGTGTGGCGGCTCGGTGGTGGCGCATCACGCCTGCCCCGCCTGCGGCACGTACCGCGGCCGCCAGGTCCTGGCCGTCAAGGCCCAGGAGAAAGACCAGGCGTGAGGACTGTGCTGTTGACCTCTGAAGGAAAGGGCCCAAGGGGAAACCATGGGTTTCCCCTTGAGATGACCGGACAGCCCGCGAGGAAGACCACGGTGGTTACCCTGGGTTCCCCATTGAGGTGACAGAAATGAGCGCCAGGTGAAGATCGCTGTAGATGGCATGGGTGGCGACCACGCCCCCGGCGTCGTCGTGGACGGGGCGGTCCTGGCCGCGCGCGAGCTGCCGGTCGAGGTCGTCCTGGTCGGGGAGGCCGACCGCCTGAGGCGGGAGCTGGCCCGCCACCTGGCCGTCCCGCCGTCGCTGACCCTCCAGCACGCCTCCGAGGCGATCGGCATGGACGAGTCGCCGGCGATCTCGGTCCGCAAGAAACGCGACTCCTCCATCAACGTGATGGTGGAGCTGGCCAAGAGCGGCGCCGTGGACGCGATCGTCAGCGCCGGCAATACCGGCGCCGTGGTCTGCGCCACGACGCTGGGCCTGCGGCTCCTCGAGGGGATCGAGCGCCCCGGGATCGCGATCGTCCTCCCGACCCTCACGGGCAATTCCCTGTTGATTGACGTCGGCGCCACCATCGACCCCAAGCCGGAGCACCTCGTCCAGTTCGCCGTGATGGGCTCCGTCTATTCGCGGGCGGTCCTCGGCAAGGCGCGGCCCGGCGTCGGGCTCCTGAACGTCGGCGAGGAGGCGTCGAAAGGCACCGAGTTCACCAAAGAGGCGTTCCGCCTGCTCGAGCAGACCCCCCTGCAGTTCCTTGGCAATGTCGAGGGCCGCGACATCTACACCGGCAAATGCGACGTCATCGTCTGCGATGGGTTCGTCGGCAACATCACCCTGAAGGTGTCCGAAAGCATGGCGAAGGTGATCGCCCAGCTGCTCAAGCGCGAGCTGCGGCGCAACCCGCTGACGCAGATGGGGGCCTTCCTGTCGCTGTCGGCGTTCAAGACCCTGCGCCGGAAGATGGATTACGCCGAGTACGGCGGGGCCCCGCTGCTGGGCGTGGACGGCACCTGCATCATCTGCCACGGCGCCTCGTCGGCCCGCGCCATCAAGAACGGCATTCGGGTCGCCGCCTCCTCCGTGACGGGGCACGTCAACAGCGCCATCGTCGCCGCCCTGCGGGAGACGACATGCCCCAAGGCATAGGCCATAGGGACGGTTCTAGAACCGTCCCTATGGCCCTGAGGCGCGTCGGCATCCTCGGGCTCGGCGTCGCCCTCCCCGAGCGCATCATGACCAACGACGAGATCGCCACGCTCGTGGAGACCTCGGATGAGTGGATCCGCACCCGCACCGGCATCCGCCAGCGCCGCATCGTCGCTGAGGGCCAGACCACCAGTGACTTAAGCGTCGCCGCCGCCCGCCAGGCGCTGGCCGCCGCCGGGCTCACCCCCCAGGACCTGGACGTCATCATCGTCGCCACCATGACCCCCGACATGCCGTGCCCCTCCTGCGCCTGCATCACCCAGGCCAAGCTCGGCGCCCCCCAGGCCGCGGCGTTCGACGTCTCGGCCGCCTGCGCCGGCTTCGTCTACGCCACCCTCTGCGGCGCCTCGTTCATCGCCAGCGGCGCCGCCCGGCATGTGCTGGTGGTCGGCGCTGAGGTCCTGTCCAAAGTGGTGGATTGGACCGACCGCTCCACCTGCGTGCTGTTCGGCGACGGCGCCGGGGCGGCCATTCTCGGTCCCGTCGCCTCCGGCGGTATCCTCGCCTCCTATCTCGGCGCCGACGGTACGAAGGCCGACCTCCTCAAAGTCCCCGCCGGCGGCGCCGTCACCCCCGCCTCCCACGAGAGCGTGGATCAACGGCTCCACTACCTGAAGATGAACGGCATCGAGGTGTTCAAGATCGCCACCCGGGCGATGGCCGACGCCGCCGAGCAAGCGCTGGCG
>JACQRF010000091.1 GCA_016206635.1 Candidatus Omnitrophota bacterium | reverse complement strand
TTCTGGAGGCCGATCGCGTTGAGCATCCCGCCGGCCGTCTCGTAGATCCTCGGCGGGGGATTCCCCGCGCGGGGCTTGAGCGTGATGGACTTCGTGATGATCGCCCCGAGCTTGGTCACGTCCATCACACGGGCATACTCCTCCCCATACCCGAACGTCCCCGACGCCACCATCACCGGGTTCTGGAGGGTGAGCTTCCCAAGCTTGGTCTGCAAGCTGATCGCCATGATCCTTATTATGACCCTCTTTTAGAGGTACTACGCTTCACTCTGTGCTTGTCCAAAATCGCCGATGTCCTGGCGAGCTCGTCGGCCAGGAAGGCCACGAATGGCCCCTCGGCGGTTCGCTGGGCGTATTCCAGCACGTCGTAGTACTCCGCCTTTCGCGCGTTCTCGATGACGATCGGCGGCAGGTCGCGCTGGAGACACTGGATCGTCATCAACAGCCGCCCCACGCGCCCGTTGCCGTCGCCGAACGGGTGGATCAACTCGAACGCCGCGTGGAACCGGGCGATTTCCCGCAGGGTTACTTGGCGATGCCGCCGCCACTCCCGCAGGAGCCCGGCCATCTCCTCGGGGATATCCTTCGGGTGCGTCAGCGCCAGGTCCACGCCGCGGATCGCCCGATGATGCCGTGAGTACTGCCCGGCCGACGGGCTGATCCCTTGGAGTACGGCCCGGTGCAGGGTCTTGACCAACCCCTCTCCGAGGGGTTGGTCGTACCCCCCTTCGAGGATCTCCCCTAACACCGCCGCGTGGTTCGTCACTTCCAGGTGCTCCGCCAGCGGCTTCTCGGGAAACAGGGCACGGTCGAAGATCACTGCCTCCGTCTCCCGCTTCGTGAAGGTCGTCCCCTCGATCGTCGTGGAGTTATAGGTGTGCTCCAACAACAGATCGTGCCGGACCCCCTCGTGGGATGCGATCCACCGCCACAGGCCGGGCCGCCGAGACCGCTCCGCCTCCCGCGCGAGCCGCCGCACCGCCGCCGCGTCGTAGGCGGGGTACCGCACGAGTTGCCGGTGCAGCCGCTCGATCGCCGCGCGGCGCCGCGGCTGCGGGGCGGCGTGCCCGTGCAGCCACCGGCTCAACGCCGCCTTCGTCACCCCGAGCCGTGCCGCCAGCGCCGCCTGCGACTCCCCGGCCGCCCTCAGGATCTCTCCGAGGAGGAGAGTATAGTTTTGCCTGTCCATACCCCAAACTATACCACAAACTATACTCCCTGGCTACCACCCTCCTTGCGCTCCGTCCCACGCCTCAAGCGGGCATCTCGAGATCCCTGGCGCAAGCGACGAACCAGATCCTTATCGCGACGGATCTCGGCCATCTCCGACACGCTTGCAAGTTGACCCGGCGCTACTCGTCGTCTACGTCCCATCGCCGCCCTCAACGTGTCCCCGCGGAACCCGGTACGGCTCCACGGCTCCATAACCTCGCGGTCTTCCGACGATGGGTGAACCATCTCGCCAACGTACCCCACACACTCCGATCACCAGGTGCCGATTTGCTGTACGTGCAGTGCGCTGCGGTACAAAATTCCCGCACCCGCGCCTCCGGAAACTCGCCCGACAACATCCAGCTCTCAATCAATCCGCCTTGCAGTAGGAGCATTCCCTCTCGAGAAACGTATAGGTGGTCGGCAACCTCTGGTTCGGCGTGTCGTTCGGCGAGCGAGGCGAGCCCGGAGAGGCTGCCGGGATCCAGGCGGACATAAAAAGTCTTGGGCCGAGGCCACAATATCCCCGGGGCGATCCTGCGCGGATTGTCTACTTGTCTCGCTTGGAGGAATTCCTGTACGTCTCGTGTCATGGATGTCCCCTCCAAGCAGCACACCGCACCGTCAGGAAACAGCGCGCCGAGACCGCGCAAGAAGGCGGGGATATCTTGGCATCGGCTGATTTCCCACCATGGCGCGTTGTCGTCAAATGAAAGCTCCATTTGCGCGGGGGGTCGGCTCATCAATTCCTCACTTGGTACCTCACGATACCGTTTCTGGGCCTGGGGACGCTTCTGGGCCTGGGGACGTCTATGAAAACGGCGCCCGTGTCAAGTGATTCCGCTCGTTGAGTTGCCCTACACGTCTATTCGTGCTCGGTGGCACACGAACTCGGGTTCAGGGGTCGAGGTCCCAATCGCTTCAGCGCGCCGACAG
>JACQRF010000086.1 GCA_016206635.1 Candidatus Omnitrophota bacterium | reverse complement strand
GTGAAGGAGTCATAGTTGTCCACCATCACGATCTTTTGTTTCTTCGGCATAGTCGTGGCACATTAACGGTGAAAAGTTTGATCGGCCCTCTGCGTTATGGAATCACGACGAGATCGCGCTCGGAAATCTTCCGCACGATGGCTCTTGGCTTCCCGCGCACCGTGAGAATCGCGCCCTTTCGGCCAATCTTTTGCAAAACAGCTTTGATGTTCGCCTTGAATTTCCAAATGCCCACAGAACGCATCACCCCATCCTCCGTTTTCGGTCGTTTGGACATACGTCCCCCGTCGAGAAGACGTTATTGTATCACGACGCGCGGGGGTTACGCCTCGGTGGCGAGGTAGTAGGAGGCCGCGCCGTCCACGGTCACCTGGTCGG
This sequence comes from Candidatus Omnitrophota bacterium, assembly GCA_016206635.1. Taxonomy (GTDB): domain Bacteria; phylum Omnitrophota; class Gorgyraeia; order 1-14-0-20-64-10; family JACQQZ01; genus JACQRF01. Next base: position 14,753 of record JACQRF010000086.1, on the reverse strand, counting down.
CGAAGGCCGGGACCCAGAGGAGCACCTGGCCGCGGAGCGCCGGCTGGGCCGCCAGGAACGCGAGGTAACCGTAGGGCACGGTCCGCAGGTCTTCGTGCGCGACGCGGAGGATCACGGGCCGATCGTAGGGCACCATGGCCGCCACTGCCGGCGGGATCGGCATCGCCTCATCCAGCAACAGGACCCCCGGGACATCAGGGGTGATGGCTGGGATCGTTCGCACGGCCGTCGCGTCCCGCTCGGGTGGCGTCCAGCGCGCGGTCAGCGTGTCCGCCCACGACACGGGGGCATAGAGCGTGAGTGGGGCCAGCCCCGCATCGGCTGACGGTGGTACCCACGGCAACCGGCCGTAGTTGCGGATGCGCCCGCCCCACCGCTCCGCCACTTGGAGCGTGACGTCCTCCGCCTCGGCCCGCGAGAGCGCCCGAAGCGATGGCCCGCGTCCCGCGGGATTCCATTGCGCCCACAGATCCTGCACGACGCCGGCCCGCTGCGCCTGGACGCGCTGCGCCAATCGCCCGGCCCACGCGCCGGGATCCCGCAATGCGGCTGCCCGTTCTTCAGGAGAAAGATTCCAAGCGAGGTCGGGACCGGGGGTAAAATCTGGTCCGAGCAAGCCCCGTTTCGAAAGTTCCGTCACCAAGCGCCCGTGCAATCGCATGCCTTCCAGGAAGGGTCCCGGACGCCGCAACCAGTCGCTCCTGGCGTGATCGAGTTGCCGACGGAGCACCCCCATTCGCAGCTCAGCTGGGATCTTGTCCTCTATCCATCGGCGTTCGACCTCTCGCATCATGGCTCCCCATCGAGGATTGAGGAACCGACGCAGCTCTCCGGCTAATCGCCCCTCCACACCCCACCGAGTGGGCTCACCGCTCGCGCCGACGGTGTAGTAGGGAGTGAGGAGCCGCTCCGAATGTTCGAGGATGCGGGTGGTCAACGCCTCCAATTGTTGTTGCCTCGCAGGCGGCAGATCACCCGCCAGCGCCTGCAATCGCCCAGAGAGCAGGGGGCGAAGGTAGTCCCGCCGCTGGGCATCGGTCGCCAAGGGTGGACCCCCCGACCGCACATACGCCTCAAGAAGTTTTTGGGGACGAAGCCAATCGTGGACAGGGATCCGCCACTGGAGGAACCGTTGAAAGCCAATCAGTGTGCGTGCTAACTCGAAGTGTTCAGGGCGCTGAGTCGCAACTTGCACCAACCACCCCTGTGCGTGAGTGAGTTCGGGAACAGCCGTTTGGGTATTGTGGATCGCCGCAACAACGTCAGGCGGCCATTGGCCTTCAGGGGTCGGCTTGACCCGCGCCAACGAGGCGGCGACCGGCGCCAGCATCACCGCGAGATCCCAATCCTCGGGGACGGATTCCAACGACAAGAATCGTTGGAGCATTTCAAATTGCGACACCAAACGGGCTGTTGCCAGGGTGGCCGCATCGGCGGGAACCACGGCCCCGGCGGACGCCGCGACCGGCGCAGGCGCTGCGCCGGCCACCATCTGCTGGGCCACGCGAGGGATAAGGCCCGTCGTCTTCAAGAACGTTCGCAAACTCATTTCGCCTGGCTTGGCCGGCGGCTCGGGATTCCCTTCCTCCATCCCCGCCTGAGCGCCAGGGGGGCCAGGCCCCCCTGGCACCGCGCGGAGTTCCGTGGCGGCGCGGACGGGGGCGACGGCGTCGAGACGCTCCCACGCAGGATCGGTCAGGGGGCGCTGAAGCTGGGCCGTGAGATCGTCGGCAGACGCGCCGGGGGCCACAGACCACACATAGACGTCGTCCGGCGCCCCGCCCCGCGGCCAGCCGGCGTCGCGGAGGTCGGCGAGCACGTCGGACGTCGCTTCGGCGCGTGGACCATTCACCGGCTGCCAGGTCAGGTCGGCCAATGCGCCGTCGGCGGCCAGCCGCACCGTTATCAAGACTGTCTGGGTCTCGGCAGAAACAGCGAGTTGGTGGGCCAATTCCGCCACCGGGTCATCGTATGACACCTCGGCGGAGGCTTCGTCTCCCACCCCCTCGACCTCTGGTGGCTGCCCCGACTCCGGGTCAGCATGGATGTCCCGGGCTGCGCGCGGAGAGCCCTGGCCGACAGCATTCGCGGGATGGGCCAGGAGCTGAGTGTAGAGCCGGCTGGGGTTGGTGCGGACGCCCTGTTCTAACTCTTGAATCGAAAGCGCGTTAAAAGCGCGCTGTAACGAGTCATAGACCCCCCCGTCCAGACGCCGAGAACCGTCGGCGGCCTCCACGATGGGAATATGTAGTTTCAGGCGCTCGAACAGCCAGTCCCTGACCGCGTCACCATGCGCCCGATCCAGCGACTCGTCCAGATTACCTATCCACTGCTCGGGGAAGAGCGGTGCGCGGAAGAGCGGTGCGTGGCCCATGTCGAAGGCGTCAAGGGGAAGGCCCGCGTCGCGCCAGCGGCGGCGCAGGGGGGCCACCACCTCCCGCTGCCAACGGGGGGACGCTATCGCGGCCGCACGTCGAGCTTCACTATACGCCTCTTTGAGCAGCTGACGCTCCCCATGAAACAATTCGACGTCTTCGTCAGGGTCTTCGACACGTTCCTTGATTGCCTCCAGAACGGCCTGGACGACGTGGGGATCATCCACCAAATCGTGGCGGAGAGTCACGTCGAATGGTTGGAGATAGGATTGACTCTCCTGGTACAACACGTCGCGCCGGGGCCGCGTCAACGTGAGAACTCGCTGGGCCACGTGGGCAGTCCATTCGTCCTGCGTCCAGGATCCTCCCGGACGCAGGATGGCGGCTTCCCGCGCCGACGTTGTAGAAATCTCCTCGCCTTGTAACACCTCCGGCAGGCCGTCCACCACAACCCACCGATCCACCGCCTCTGGTCCCTTGAGCACGGCCTGCAGGAGCCGAACCTCCTGTGCGGAGGGAGTCGAGTCATCGGCGGCGGCGATCTTGCGGGCGTCGGCGATCTGTCGGACGACACCCTCGTATTCTTTCCGCGCGCGGGTGAAATCGCCGCGCAACAATTGGCCGTCAGCCGTGCGCGACAAGGCCGGCAGTGATGCCTCCGCCGCCCGCCATGCCCGAGCGGCTTTCTGCAACGCCAACTCGTGCGCCACATGAGTCGGGGATGGTCCAAACCGTCTCCTGACGCGGATGGCGTCTGTCACCTGGCTTAACTCGTGGATCCCCGCCCGAATGGTTTGGGCCACGTCGGACGGCGCCAGCGGTTCCTGAGCCCCCTTGGTCACGTTGGCGGTGATCATGCCGAAGAAGCTTCGGAGCCCAGTCTTCAAAAATCCCAGCCGGCTCATCGTCCACACCCCCCGCGGCTTCTCCCCCTCCTCCATCCCCGCCTGCGTGCCAGGGGGGCCTGGCCCCCCTGGCACCGCGCGGATCGGGGCGGCGGCCAACGCAGCGGGCGCCAAGGCGATGCGCAATTCCTCTTCCAGGCCCGATTCGGCGGATTCGAGGGGTTTGAGGGTGGCGGCAGCGAGACGTTGGGCCGATCGCGGGGCCGTGCCATCGCCGGCGAGGGCGACGACCAGTGCCAAGGCCAACAACCTGGGGGATAGTGGGGAGCCCATCGTGGTGGATAGTCTACCGCGGCGCTGGGCAGGAGGGAATCAAAAAATCTACGATTGTCGTACGGTTTACTCCAACAACCACCCGAGGGGCAGTGAGAACCATGGTTGTTTTATAGAAGTGTGACGTCTATTGTGCAAGCGAGGCTACCTGAGGCCCTGTTCGGCGAGGTGAGCTGTTGACCACGCAAGGAGGGGGCCCAAGGGGGAACCCTTGCGGTGCCCCCTTGAGGTGACAGGAAAGCCCGCTAACATGACAACCCCTGTTCGGCGAGGTGGAGGGCGGCCAGCATGCCGGCGGCCTTGTTGCGGGTCTCCTGCGCTTCGCGGCGCGGGATCGAGTCGGCGACGATGCCGGCCCCCGCCTGGACGAACGCCTGGTTCCCTTTGACGAGGATCGTGCGGATGGTGATGCAGGCGTCGAGGTTGCCGCCGAAGCTGACGTAGCCGACGGCGCCGGCGTACGGCCCGCGGGCGTCCGGCTCCCATTCGTTGATGAGCTGCATCGCGCGGACCTTGGGGGCCCCGGTCACGGTGCCGGCCGGGAATGTGGCGCGCAGGACGTCGAAGGCGCCCTTGCCTCTGCGGAGCGTGCCGGTCACGTCGCTGACCAGGTGCATGACGTGGGAGTAGCGCTCAACGGTCATCAGCGCATTGACCTTCACCGACCCGTACTCGCAGACGCGGCCGATGTCGTTGCGGCCCAGGTCCACGAGCATCAGGTGCTCGGCCCGCTCTTTCGGGTCGCGCCGCAACCCCTGCTCGATGGCCAGGTCGGCGGCCGGCGTCTTGCCGCGCCGCCGCGTGCCGGCGATCGGCCGCACTTCGACCTGCCCGTCTTCGCAGCGGACGAGGATCTCCGGCGACGAGCCGACGAGCGAGAACGCCCCGAAGTTGAAGTAGAACATGTAGGGTGATGGGTTGACCGACCGCAGGGCCCGGTACAGCTCAAACGGCGGGCAGGCGATCGGCGCCTGGAACCGCTGGGAGAGCACGATCTGAATCGCTTCTCCGTGGCTGATCGCCGATTTCGCCCGGCGAACCGCCTGCGTGAATGCGGCCTTCGTCATGTTGGAGCGCACAGGGGGCGGCGTCAGGCGGCGCGGCCCCGGCGGCGGGGTGTACCAGAGGGGCTGGCGCAGTTGGCGGATCATGCCCTCGACGCGGGCGGCCGCCTGCGCATAGGCCTTCTTGGCGCGCGCGGGCCGCGTCGCGGCGAGACCGTCGGGGATGATCGCGTTGGCCACGATCTTCAGCGCGTGCTCGAGGTGATCAAACACCACGACGGTGTCGCTGAGCAGCCAGACGCTGTCGGGCACGCCGAGCGCGTCCCGCTTCGCCGGGCCGATCGGCTCGAGGAACCGCACGGTATCGTAGCCGGTGTAGCCGACGAAGCCCCCCGAGAACCGCGGCAGGCCCGGCGCCGGCACGCTCCGATAGACGCTCAGCAACTGCTGCAGCTCGCGCAGAGGGTCGGTGGTCGTGGTCCAGCGCCGGTTCTCCTGTCGGCTCTTGAGCTGGAGTTCCCTGCCTCGCGCCTCGATCACCATCGCCGGCGAGCACCCGATGAACGAGTAGCGCCCCAGACGCTCCCCCTGCTCGACCGACTCCAAAAGGTAGGCGGGCCCTCGCCCCTCTAGCTTGAGGTAGGCCGACAGCGGCGTCTCGAAGTCGGCGAGGATCTCCCGATAGACCGGGACGACATTCCCCCGCTTCGCCAGCCGGAGGAACTCCTCGGGCGACGGGCGCAAAGAGTCAGCGCTTCGGCGGGCCATAGACTTTGTCCGGGTCGAATATTTTGGGCTCGCTCACCGACCACGCGCGGCCATCCGACGACGTCCGGTAGAAACAGGTGCGGTAGCCGGCATGGCAGGCCCCGCCCCCGTGCTGGACCACCTTGACAAGAATGGCGTCGCCGTCGCAGTCCACCGCCACCGACCGGATCTCCTGCACGTGCCCCGATTCCTCCCCCTTCTTCCACAATTTCTTGCGGGAGCGGGAATAAAAATGGGCGTGGCCGGTGGCCAGCGTCTTCTGGAACGCCTCGCGGTTCATGTAAGCCACCATCAACACCTGGCCGTTGGCAGCATCCTGGATGATCGCGGGAATCAGCTCGTGCTGATCGAACGCGGGCAACGATTCAGTCGTCATCGTCGGACCGGAACTCCTCTCGCGTGCAGGTAGCGTTTCGCCTGCGGGACTGTGAACTGCCGGTAATGGAAAATGGAGGCGGCCAGCACCGCATCGGCGTGGCCAGCCGTGAACGCCTCGTACAAATGCGCCAGCGTCCCGGCCCCACCGGAGGCGATGACCGGGATGGAGACCGCCGTCGAGACCGCCCGCGTCAGCGCCAGGTCGTAGCCGGCCTTCGTGCCGTCGCAATCCATGCTGGTCAGGAGAATCTCCCCGGCCCCCAGCCGCTCGACGCGCCGCGCCCACGCCACCACATCGAGCCCCGTCGGCGTCCGGCCGCCATGCGTGTACACCTCCCAAAAAGGGACTGTCCCCTGCCTGCCGGCAGGCAGGCCGCAAGGGGACTGTCCCTTTTTGGGACCCCGTTTCGCATCGATCGCCACGACGATACACTGGCGGCCGAACCGCCGGGCCCCGTCGCAGATCAGCGCCGGCCGTTCGACGGCCGCCGTGTTGATCGAGATCTTGTCGCAGCCGGCCTTGAGGACCGCCCGCATGTCGGCGACGGTGCGCAGGCCCCCGCCGATCGTGAACGGGATGAACAACACCTCGGCGGTGCGGCGCGCCAGCTCCACCACCGTCCCGCGCCGCTCGTGCGAGGCGGTGATGTCGAGGAAGATGACTTCGTCGGCCCCGTCCCGCTCATAGCGCCGGGCCACCTCCACCGGATCGCCCGCGTCCCGCAACCCGAGGAATTTCACGCCCTTGACCACCCGGCCCCGCGCGATGTCGAGGCACGGGATGATGCGCTTAGCCAGCAAGGGCCAACGCCTTGGCCAGCTCAATCCGGCCATCGTACAGCGCCTTGCCGACGATCACGCCGTACGGCGCCGGCGACAATGCCAGGAGCTGCTGCAGGTGCTCGATCGACCCGACGCCACCGGAGGCGATCACCTGCGCCTTGCCGGCCACCTGGTCTAGCATCCGCTGCACGCCATCCAGCGCCGGGCCGGCCAGCGTCCCGTCTTTCGTGACCTCGGTGTAGATGATGTAGCGCGCCCCGTCGTTGAGCAAGGCGGCGACGAAGGTCGCCTCCGTATCGTGGAAGGTGGAGGCGTTCACATTGGCGACCGTCCAGCCCTGCGTCACAACCGAACCGCTGTGGCTGTCCACGGCGATGGCGATCCGATCGCCGTGCCGGCGGAGCACCGCCTGGCGGAACCGGGCGTCCTCGAACGCCTTGGTCCCGAGGACGACGCGGTCCACGCCTTGCTGCAGCAACTCCTCGATCACCTCCGCGCTGCGCACGCCGCCGCCGACTTCGACCTTGGCGCCGACCTTCGCCGCCTCCGCGGCGATTTCATGGATGGCCGCCTGGTGCTGGATCGCGCCGGTGCGCGCGCCATCGAGATCCACCACATGGAGATAGCGCGCCCCCTCGCCGAACCAGCGACGGGCCACGGCCAGCGGGTCGTCATGGTAGACCGTCTCCGTCGAGAAGACGCCGCGCACGAGCCGCACCACGCGGCCGCCCTGGAGATCGATCGCCGGGATAATCAGCATGCGGCGTCCAGATAGTTGCGCAGGATCGTCAGCCCCACGCGCTGGCTTTTCTCCGGGTGAAATTGCGTCGCGGCCACGTTGCCGGCGCACACCACCGAGGGAAACGTCCGGCCGTACGTCGTTTGCGCGGCGATCACCGCCCGATCCACGGGCTCGGCATAGTACGAGTGCACGAAGTAGACGAAGTCCCCGCGCTTGACGCCCCTCAAGAACCGGCAGTCGGTCTTCGGCGACGGCTCGAGCTGGTTCCAACCGATGTGCGGCACCTTCAGCGTCGCCGGATGCCGGGGAATCTTCCGCACGCGGCCGGCCAGCACGCCGAGCCCGCGCGCGCCGGGCGACTCCTCGCTCGTCTCGAACAACAATTGGAGCCCGAGGCACACGCCGAGGAACGGGACGCCCGCCCGGATCCGCTCGAGGAGCGGCTGGACCAGCCGGCGCCGGCGCAGCTCCCGCATCGCATCGCCGAACGCCCCGACCCCCGGCAGCACCAGCCGCCGCGCGCGGCGGACCGCCGCCGGCGACGCCGTCACCGTCGCACGCGCCCCGAGCGACTCGAACGCCTTCTGCACCGACCGCAGGTTGCCCATCCCGTAGTCCACGATCGTCACCACCGCATTCACAATCGCCCTTTCGTTGATGGGACGCCCTTCACGCGCGGGTCGCGGGTGACCGCGTCCCCCAGCGCCCGACCGAGCGCCTTGAAGACCGCCTCGAGGACATGGTGCACGTCCCCGCCGGCCTTCAGCACGTCCACATGGATGGTCAACTCGCTCTTGGTGGTGAAACTCTCCAGGAAATGCCGCGCGTCCTCGACGCCGTAGGGGACGCGCGCCTTGTCGCGCCGGAACGCCTGTTGGGCGGCGCCGGCCGACCAATCCCACCGGAAATGCGGCCGGCCGCTGATATCCACGACGACGCGCGCCAGCGACTCGTCCATCGGGACGTAGGCGCCGAACCGCCGGATGCCGCGCTTTGGTCCAAGCGCCGCCTTGAACGCCTCGCCGAGAGCCAGCCCCAGGTCCTCGTTGGTATGGTGCAGATCAATGTGCAGGTCGCCCGTGGCCGTCAGCTCGAGATCGAAGACGCCGTGCTTGGCCCAGAGCTGCAGCATGTGGTCCAGGAACGGAATGCCGGTGGCCACCCGCCCCCGCCCCGACCCGTCGAGGGTCAGGCGGCCTCGGATGGCCGTTTCCTTCGTCTTACGCTGGATCGCCGCTGTCCGTTTTCTGGACGCCATCCTGCCCTCGCTCAAACCGGATCTTCACCGACTCCAGATGTTTCACCAACCCTTCGATCGTCGCCATCCGCTCCAGGTGGCCGCGCACTTTCTCCAGCGCCTTGCGGGAATACGCGATGACGTGCGTCCGCTTGACAAAGTCCTGCACCCCGAGCCCCGAGAAAAACCGCGCCGAGCCCCCCGTCGGCAACACATGGCTGGGGCCCGCGACGTAGTCGCCGACCGACGCCGGGGAATAGGGGCCCAGGAAGATCGCCCCGGCGTGCCGGATCTTCCTCGCCAACGCCTCGGGATGCGTGACATGAATCTCGAGGTGCTCCGGCGCCAGTTGATTGGCGGCCTCCGCGGCCTCGTTCAGCGTTCGCGTCAGCACGATCGCGCCGCGCGACACGCGCGACCGGATCTGCCGCGCCAGCGCGCGCGACGGCGTGATCAGCACGCCGAACCCGCCGGCGTGCTCGTTCTCCGCCTCCAGATCCGCCGCCACGAAGTCGGGATCGCTATGCTGGTTCGCGATCAGCGCGATCTCCGTCGGGCCGGCCGTCATGTCAATGTCCACGTCGCCGAAGACCTGGCGCTTGGCCTCGGTCACGTACGCGTTGCCGGGCCCGACGATCTTATCCACGCGGGGGATCGTCTTGGTGCCGAACGCCAGCGCGCCGATCGCCTGCGCCCCGCCCACCTTGTAGACCGCCGTCACCTTCAGGAGATTCGCCACGACCAGCAGGTGCGGCTCGATCGTCCCGCGCGCGGTCGGCGGCGTCACCATCGAGATCTCTTTGACGCCGGCCAGCTTGGCCGGCAAGACCGTCATGTACACGGTGGAGACCAACGGCGCCTGGGCCGCCGGGACATAGACGCCGACGCGGTCTAGCGGCGTGCATTGCTCGCCGAGCACGACCCCGTCGTCGCCGCCGCGCCGCCACGAGCGCGCCGCCTGGTTGCGGTAAAACGCCCGGATATTCTCGATCACCAGCTTGAGCGCGGAGACGAACTCCGGGGCGATGTTTTGGTATGCCCCCGACATCTCCGCCTCCGTCACCCGCAACTGGCGCGGGGTCAGGCGGACCTTGTCGAATGTCCGCGTGTACTTGAGGAGCGCGTCATCGCCGTTGGCCCGCACATCCTCCAGGATCCGGCGCACCCGTTCCTCGATCTGCCGGCGGCGCTTGCCGCCGCCGCGCCGGCAGAGCTGGGTGAACGCCTCGCTGCCGTATCGGATGACCTTCATCGGCCTTTCGTCAGCTCTTCGACCAGCGGCGCCACCTGCCGCAGCGCCTCGGGCAGTTTCGAGGGGTCGCGGCCGCCCGCCTGCGCGAACTCCGGCCGCCCGCCGCCGCGCCCGCCGATGACGGGCGCCAGCCGACCGATCAACGCCTGCGCCGTGATCCCGCGCGGCGCCAGGTCGGGCGAGGCGCCGACGACCAGCGAGACGGCGGTGCCGTCCACGCCGCCCAAGCACACGACGCTGCCGGTCTTCGCCTGCGCCCGGAACGCGTCGGCCAATTGCCGCAGCCGGCCCATGTCGGCGCCCGGCAGGGATTGGACGACGACCCGCACGCCGTTGACCATCGTCCCGCCGGTCACCAACGCCTCGGCCTGCTGTTTGGCGTCTTTCAGCGCCAGGCGCCCCAGCTCCGACTGCAGCGATTTGATTTGCTGGCGCAGCCGTTCGACGGCGTCGCCGAGCTGCTCGCGCGGGGCCTTCAGGGTCTGCGCCAGCTCCAGCAGCTGGCCCTCCGCTCCCTTGAAATGCTGCCAGGCCGCTTCGCCGGTGAGCGCCTCGATCCGCCGCACGCCGCTGGCCACCGACCCTTCCTCCACGATCGTCAGCACCCCCACTTCGCCGGTCGCCTTCAGGTGCGTCCCGCCGCACAGCTCTTTCGAATATTCGCTGATCGTCACGACGCGCACGCGGTCACCGTACTTGTCACCGAAAAACGCCAGCGCGCCGAGCGCCTTGGCCTTGGCCATCGGCACATCCGCGTGGATCGTGACCGCGGCATTCTCCAAGACCCACGCGTTCACTTGCTGCTCGACGTCGCGCAGGCGCGCCGCCGGCACCGCGCCGGCCGAGGTGAAATCAAACCGCAGCCGGTCTGGCGCCACGAGTGAGCCGGCCTGATGCGCCTGGGGACCGAGGATCGCCCGCAACGCGGCGTGCAGCAGGTGCGTGGCGGTATGGTTGCGCGTCACGAGTCGCCGGCGCGTAGGATCCACAGTGGCCGCGACGCGGTCGTGCAAACGCACACGGCCTTCCGTCAACCGGGCCACATGCACGATCGTCCGATCAATCCGCTTGGCATCTTCGACGATCAGCTTCCCGTCGGGGCCCTCCAACGCGCCGCGGTCGCCCATCTGACCGCCCGATTCGCCGTAGAACGGCGTCGCGTCCAGCACCACCAGCGCGGACGCGCCGGCCGCCACCTGATCCACCGGCCGCCCATCCTGCAAGATCGCGATGATCGTCGAGGGGCCGGCGACCGGGGGGGGCCCGGCCTCGCCGGTGAATGTCGTGGCCAATCCGAGCGCGGTGACCTGGCTCGTCAGCGTCTCCGCGAAGATCGCCCCATCGAACCCGCTGGCGGCCTTCGAATGCGCCTGCAACGTTTCCAGCGCTCGATCGAATGCGGCCCGTTCCGGCGCCGCCACCCTCAAGCGCTGGGCATGCCCCGTGATTTCCTCGAATGGCAACCCGTGCGTGTCGTAGAGCCATGCCGCCCGCTCCGGGGTCAGCCCTTTGCGCAGCTCCGCGTCCAGCAGCGGCATCTTTTCCTCGAGGGTCTGTTGATAGCGCTCTTCCTCGAGCAGTACCGTCTTGGCCAGCCGCTCACGCCGGGCCACGAGGTCCGGATACCCGGCCTGCATCGTGGCCACGACGGCCGGGACGAGCCGATCCAGGAACGTGCCGTGGACGCCGAGCGCGCGCCCGTGGCGGGCCGCCTTGCGCAGCAGCATCCGCGCGACGTAGCCGCGCCCGTCGTTCGACGGCACGACCCCGTCGGCGATCAGGAACGCGAGGGCGCGGACATGGTCGGCGATCGCCTTGACGTCGGGCGATACCGTCTTGGCGCGCGTTTCAGCCACGACCGCCTCGACGATCGGCTTCAGCAAATCGGTCTCAAAATTCGTCCGCAGGCCGTTGACGACGGCGGTCAGCCGCTCGAGCCCCATGCCGGTGTCAATGTTCTTGGCCGGCAGCGGCGCGAGCGACCCGTCCGGCTGGCGGTCGAACTGCGTGAACACGAGGTTCCACACCTCGACGAACCGGCCGCACGGGCAGCCGGGCCGGCAGTGCTCAGGGTCGGGGCACACCTGGCCGATCGTGCAACACCCAGCATCGTAGTGCAGTTCCGAGCAGGGGCCGCACGGGCCGTTCGGCCCGTCGGCCGGGGCGTTCGACGGCCAGAAATTGTCCTTGGCGCCCAGCTTCACGATCCGCACCGACGGCACCTTGATCACGTCGCGCCAGATCGCCAGCGCCTCGTCATCCTGCTCGTAGACGGTGATCCACAACTTCTCGGCGGGGAGCTTCAACTCCTTCGTCAGGAACTCCCAGGCCCACGCGATCGCCTCGCGCTTGAAGTAGTCGCCGAACGAGAAGTTGCCCAGCATCTCGAAGAACGTGAGATGGGACGCGGTCTTCCCCACCTGCTCCAGATCGGGCGTCCGGAAGCAGGTCTGGCAGCTGGCGGCGCGGCGCAGATCTTTGCGCTTGCCGAGGAAGTGGTCCTTGAACTGATTCATCCCCGCGCCGGTGAACAGCACGGTCGGGTCGTCCTCGGGCACCAGCGAGGCGCTGGGGACGATGGTGTGCCCCTGCCGCGCGAAGTAATCCAGGAATCGCCGCCGGATCTCGTGCCCTGTCATCGTCTGTCCACCCCCTCACCCGTTCCCTCTCCCCCTGGGGGAGAGGGTGGGGTGAGGGAATCGTTGCGTACGATCTCTTTCACCACGCGGAACACCACGTCGCCAGGAAACCCCCGCCGCTGCAATAACCCGGCCAGCCGGCGCTGGACCGCCGCCGGCGGCACGCCGCGCAGTTGGGCCAGGCGCCGCAACGCCAACGCCCGTGCCGCCTCAAACTCGTCGTAATCGGCGGACGCCGCCGTCACCGCCTGGGCCGCGGTCTCCGCCGCCACCCCTTTGCGCCGCAGTTCCTCCCGCAACGCGCGCAGCCCCATCGGCCGAGCCATCAACCGGCTGGTGGCCACGTATCGGGCGAATTTGCGGTCGTCGAGGAGGTCCTGGCGGGCGAGGGATTGGACGACGGTGTCAATGGCCGCTGGATCGAACCCTTTCTGGCGCAAGCGCGCGCGCAGCTCCTGCTCGCTGCGGGGCCGGAAACGGATCAACCGGTCGGCCGCGGCGCGGGCCTCGGGAGCGGCGGCGTCATCCACGCGGGGGCGTCAGTCCTGCGGCGCCTTGATGATCGCGTAGCCGCGCTGCGTGCGGATCAATCCGTCTCGTGGGACCGACGCCGTGGCCTTCTCATAGTCGTCCACGGTCGCCACCGGCCGCCGGTTGATTTCATTGATGACATCGCCGATCCGCAGACCGGCCTCATCCGCCGGGCTGCCCGGCTCGACGTTCGTGACGACCACCCCCCGGCGCTCGGTGACCCGGAACCGATGGGCCAGCTCGTCCGTCATCGCGCTGACCTCCAACCCGCGCCACGCGGTCGAGGCGCGGCCCGCCGGGCCGGCCAGATCGCTGGGCCGCTCCGCCACCTCCACGGTCACCGTGACCGGCTTCTTCTCGCGAATCAGATCGAGGGTCACTTTGGTCCCGACCTTGGTCCGGGCCACCACGGCCAGAAGCTCCCGGACATGGCGGACCGGCTGGCCTTGATACTGCCGGATCACGTCCCCATCCTTGATGCCGGCCTTCTCCGCCGGGCCGGCGGGGACCACCCGCGCGATCACGACGCCGTGGCGGTCCTCGAGCCCAAAATAGTGCGCCAGATCGTCCGTGATATCCTGGACATTGATGCCCAGCCAGCCATACAACACCTTCTTGCCTTTGATGAGATCGCCGATGATCGCCCGGGCCGTGTTGCTCGGCACGGCGAACCCGATCCCCTGATAGCCGCCGGAGGTCGAGAAGATCGCGACATTGATGCCGATGACCTTGCCCGAGAGGTCCACCAGCGGGCCGCCGCTGTTGCCGGGGTTAATCGCCGCGTCAGTCTGGAGCAGGCTCGTGTAGGTCCGGTCGCGGCCGGCTTGAATGGAGCGGTTGAGCGCGCTGATCACGCCGACCGTCACGGTCGGCTCCGAGGAGCCGACGGCGAAGCCGAACGGGTTCCCCACGGCGATCGCCCACTGGCCGATCTGGACCGTGTCGGAATCACCCAGCTCCGCCACTGGGAGATGTTTCGCGTCAATCTTGATCACCGCCAGGTCGGACGTCGGGTCGCTGCCTTTGACCTCGGCCTTGAATTCCCGGCCGTCGGGCAGCGTGACCACCAGCTTGTCGGCCTCCCCGACGACGTGCTCGTTGGTCAGGATGTACCCTTCCTCGTCAATGATGACCCCGCTGCCCAACCCCTGGCTTTTGAACTCCCGCTGCGGCATGTCACCAAAGAAGTCCGAGAAGAACCGATCGAAGAGCTCGTCCTCCGGCCCGCCGCCGAAGCCGCCGAACCGGCGGAACTGCACCCGCTCGGTGTGCTGCACGGCGATCGAGACGACCGCGGGGCCGACCCGGCGCGCGACGTCCATGAAGGCCTGCTGCAGCTCCGCCGCCGCCCCGGAGACAGGCGGCGCCAGGGGGGGCTGAACTGCTGCCGGTCCGGTGCCGGGGACAAGCTTGTACCCGGTACCGGCAGTTTCGCGATCCGCCTGCACGTTGCGAATCGACACGCCGACGCCGGCGGCCGCCAATCCGGCGATCGCCAGCCATCCCCATCGCCATTGAGAGTGCCGTCTGCCCATGGGATACCCCCTGATACGCGGCGGCGCCAGGGCTGAGCCCTGGCGCCGGCAACGAGGAACGTCTTAGGCGGGGCGGATCGCGCTCCGGACTTTCGCTTCGAGCTCCGCCATCAATTGCGGATTCTCCCGCAGGAACGCGCGGGCATTGTCCCGCCCCTGGCCCAGCTTCACCTCGCCATAGGCCAGCCACGTCCCCTGTTTCTGCAGGATCCCCATCGCCGCCCCCACGTCCAGCAGGTCCAGCGACCGGGAGATCCCCTCATCGTACATGATGTCAAATTCCGCCTGCCGGAACGGCGGCGCCACCTTGTTCTTGACCACCTTGACGCGG
>JACQRF010000085.1 GCA_016206635.1 Candidatus Omnitrophota bacterium | reverse complement strand
TCTCCCGGCCGATCGGCCGGGAGAGACCCCGGCCCCCGCTGCCCAGCCGCAGCCGATCCAGTTCGCCAGCGCAGCCGGGGAAAAAGGGTAGGGAGGCGCTGATGGTCCGACCGTTGCTCGCCGCGTCCGATCCGGAGCTGGCGTCGCTCCCCGCCGAGGTGCTGCGGGCGCGGGCGCTCGCGCTCAAGCGGTCGCGCAATGCCTACATCATCGCCCACAACTACCAGCGCGGCGAGCTGCAGGACCTGGCCGACGCCACAGGGGATTCGCTGGCGCTGGCCCAGGCGGCGATCCGCGCCGACGCGCCGGTCGTGGTGTTCTGCGGCGTGGACTTCATGGCGGAAACCGCCTCGATCCTGAATCCCGAGAAGACGATCCTCCTCCCCGAGCTGAACGCCGGCTGCCCAATGGCCGGGATGCTCACCGCCGATCAGCTGCGCGCGAAAATGGCGGAGCACCCGGACGCGGCCGTCGTCGCGTACGTGAATTCCTCGGCGGAGGTCAAGGCGTTGAGCACGATCTGCTGCACGTCGGCCAACGCCGTGCGGGTCGTCCGCTCGCTGCCGCACCGCCGGGTATTGTTCGTGCCCGACCGCAACCTCGGCGCCTACGTGCAGTCGCAGGTCCCCGAGAAAGAGATCGTGCTGTGGGAGGGGTTCTGCCCCACCCACCAGCGGTTCAAGGAGGAGGACATCGTGCGCGCCGAGCAACAACACCCGGACGCAGAATTCATCGCGCACCCGGAGTGCCGCCCGGAGGTGCTGACCCACGCGCGCCACATCACCTCGACCTCGGGGATGCTCGACGTCGTCGCGCGGTCGCCGGCCTCGCGCTTCATCATCGGGACGGAGGACGGGATGCTCTACAAGCTGCGCCAGGCGCACCCCACCAAGGAATTCATCCTCCCGACGCCGAGGCTGGTCTGCCCGACCATGAAAATGACAAAGCTGGCCTCCCTCGTCCGCTCGCTGGAGCGGATGGAATACGAGATCACGGTGACCGGGGAGATTGCGGCGCGCGCCAAGGAGGCGCTGGACCGGATGTTGGCATTGACGCGCGAGTCGCCGATGGTGGCGATCGCGGGATATTAATAAGGAGTGACATGGCGGACCACGGATTGATGCTCGACGACATGGATTACCTTTCGGCCGGCAAGCGCGCGCGGTTGTACCGGATGCTCTACGAGTACGGGCCGGGGCACGGCAAGCTGATGGTCCTCCCGATCGACCAGGGGCTTGAGCACGGGCCGCGCGATTTCTTCGAGAACCCTGACGCGCTGGATCCGGAGTTCCAGTATCGGCTGGCCGTGGAGGGCGGATTTTCCGCCATCGCCGTGCAGATCGGCCTCGCCGAGAAATTTTACCGGAAGTTCGCCGGGCAGGTCCCGCTCATCGTCAAGGTGAACGGCCGCACGGAGATCCCGCCGGACGATGAGGCGTTCTCCCCGCTGACCGGCACGGTCGAGGACGCCGTCCGGCTCGGGGCCGATGCCGTCGGGTACACCGTCTACGTCGGGTCGCCGTCGCAGGATCGCGACTTCGCCCAGTTCAACCGCGTGCGGGTGGACGCCGAGCGATGGGGCATCCCCGCGATTGTGTGGGCCTATCCCCGCGGCAAGGCCGTGGAGGCCAAGGGTGGGCGCGACAGTCTGTGGGCGGTGGACTACGCCGCGCGCGTGGCGCAGGAGCTCGGCGCCGACGTGGTCAAGGTCAATTTCCCGAAGATCGTGCCGGAGAAGCAGCCGTTGCACCCGAAGCCGTACGACACGCTGAAGCTGTCGCCGGAAGAGTCAATGCGGCAAGTGGTCCGCTCGGCGGGTCGGACGCTCGTGCTCGTCTCCGGCGGCGCGAAGAAAGGGGATGAGGATTTGCTGAAGACCGTGGCATGGTCGCTCAAGGCCGGCGTGACCGGCTTCATCTTCGGGCGGAACCTGTGGCAGCGGAAATATCCCGACGCCCTCAAGATGGCCCGCGCCATCACCGAGCAGATATGGGATACCGTCGGGGCGAAAGAGGCGAAACCGCGCACCACGGCCCGGGCGTGATGCCGGAGGGCCGGCCGCGATGACCGGGACCGCGACGGCGCCCCCGGCGCTCGACGCCATTGACAAAAAGCTCCTGAACCTGATCCAGGCGGAGGTGCCGCTGGTGGCGCGGCCGTACGCCGCGCTGGCGCCGCGGGTCGGGATCGGCGAGGCGGGGCTGTTGGAACGGATCACCCGCCTGAAAGCCGACGGGGTCATCCGCCAGATCGGGGCGATCTTTGATACCCGGCGGATGGGGTACCAGAGCTCGCTGGTGGCCACGCGGATCCCCCCGGAGCGGTTGGCGTCGGGGGCGGCGATCATCAGCGAGCACCCGGGCGTCAGCCACAACTACGGGCGGAACCATTTTTACAACCTGTGGTACACGATCGCCCTGCCGCCGCGCGTCTCGATGGAGCACACCGTCCAGCGGCTGCATGAGCTGTCCGGGGCCCAGCGGACGCGGCTGATGCCGACGCTGCGGTTGTTCAAGATCGGCGTGCAGCTCGACGTCGCCGGCGACAGCAACCCGGCCGAGGCGATGCCGGCGGGCGCGGCCTGGTCGTGGAAGACGGCGCCGGAGGCGGCGGTGGTCACCGACGCGGAGGTCCAGGCGATCCGTTGTCTGCAGGAGGATCTCCCGGTTGAGCCGGAGCCGTTTGCGACATTGGCGGCCCGGTGGGGGCTGACGACGGACGCCCTGTTCGCGCGCGCGGCGAGCTTCCAGTCGCGCACGATGATCCGCCGCTACGCGGCGGTGCTCCATCACCGGAGCGCGGGCTTCGTCGTCAACGGCATGGGGGTGTGGAAAGTGCCGTTGGAGCGGCTCGAGGAGCTGGGGCCGGTGATGGGCGGCTTCCGCGGCGTCAGCCACTGCTACCAGCGGCCGACGTACGAGGACTGGCCGTACACGGTCTTCACGATGGTGCACGGCCGGACCGGCCCGGAGGTCCACGCGGTCATGGCGGCGATCGCGCAGGCGACCGGCCTGACCGAGCATGAGATCTTGTGGTCCGTGAAGGAATATAAGAAAATCCGCGTGAAATACTTTACGCCCGAGCTCGATGATTGGGTGCAACGGTATACCGAGACCCCCTCACCCGTGGCCCTCTCCCCTGGAAGGGGAGAGGGTGGGGTGAGGGGAGGAGGAATTGGCTGATGACGGATTACGTGTTTCGGTTCGGCGGGGAAGGGGGCGAAGGGGTCATGAGCTGCGGCGAGCTCTTCACGATCGCCTGCGCCCGCTCAGCCCTGGAAATCTACACCTTCCTGACCTACCCGGCCGAGATCAAAGGGGGCCACGCCTGGTACCAGGTGCGGGTCAGCGATCAACTCCTCCTCTCGCAGGGGGACAAGGTTGACGCGCTGATCGCGTTCAACCGCGAGGCCTACGACCGCCACTACCGGCAGGTGCGCGACGGCGGCGTCCTCGTCTATGACAACAGCGACTTCATGCCCGATGACGACTCGCGGACCATCAAGTACGCGGTGCCGTTCACGAAGATCGCGATGGAAGACGTCGGCGTGCGGCTGACGAAGAACCTCGTGGCCCTCGGCGCCCTCTCCGCCCTCTTTGGCGTCCCACGGGAGAAGCTCGAGGGGCTCACCCGCGAGAAGTTCGGGCGCAAGGGGGAGCAGGTCCTCCAGAAGAACCTCGACGCCGTCGCCGCCGGCGTCCGCTACGTCGAGCAGCACGTGAAGAAGCAGGACGCCGTCCGCATCCAGCCGCCGGCCGGCCGTCAGCCGAAGCTGGTCCTCTCCGGCAACGAGTCGCTGTCGCTCGGGGCGCTCGCGGCGGGGTTGAAGATCTACGCCGGCTACCCGATCACGCCGGCCTCGAGCATCCTCGAGTGGCTGGCCAAGGAGCTGCCGAAGGTCGGCGGGGCCATCGTCCAGACCGAGGACGAGATCGCCGCCGTCACTTCGGCCATCGGCGCCTCGTTCGGCGGCGCCATCGGCGTGACAGCTTCGAGCGGCCCGGGCATCGCCCTCAAGGGCGAAGGCATCGGGCTCGCGGTGATGGCGGAGCTGCCGCTCGTGATCTTCGACATCCAGCGCGGCGGTCCCAGCACGGGCCTCCCGACCAAGACCGAGCAGGCCGACCTGATGCAGGCCCTGTACGGACGCAACAGCGAGTGCCCTATCG
>JACQRF010000084.1 GCA_016206635.1 Candidatus Omnitrophota bacterium | reverse complement strand
GTCCCGGTCGTACCTTGAACCGTAGGATCTCCCCGATGGGCCGCATCCGACATGGTTGGCGCGTCACCACAGCTCTTGCCCTGGCACTGTCTTAGCTCCCCGCGCCCCAGTGGGGTCTGACCCCAATGGGGTTGACCCAAAGGGGTCAGACCCCTTCAGGGTTTGTTCTCCGAAAGGCGCAAACCGATGAGCAGCTCCAAGCCAAAGGCGGCCTCGAGGAAACCCTTCGCGCCGCCGGCCGTCAGGTCGTCGCGTTGCTAAACGCGCCTCCAGTTCCAACCACCGCCGTTTCTCCCGTACTCACGGCCCCCGCCACCGGCTTGGAGGAGAGGGGCGAGCAAGCATTCGTCAGGATCCTGAGGGGCTGGGCGGCGGACGCCGCACGGGGTACCCCACGACCCAGCGGCCTCGTGGTGGTTGGCTATCCCGCCACCCGGCACTTTGCGCCGGAGCGGGAAGCGCTCCGGTGGTTGCTCCAGATGCCGGAGCCACAATCGCTCTCTTCTTTTCTGGATAATACCCTCTTCTTCGTGACCGCTGAAGGGGGTTTCACCACCGCGCGCGGCCAGCCGGTGGATCCCGCCGTCTTCGGCGACCGGTCCATCACGTATCTCGCGGGCGACGATGAGCGCGATGAGGACCGTCCGCATGGGCTGCTCCGGCCCAGTTACATCGCCCACGGGGCGCGCCTGCCCACGGTCTTCGATAAGGTAGCGGATGTCGCCCATCTGTCTCTTGGCCCCTCCCGACAGTGGCAGGACGCCAACAAACTCGCCGAGGCCCTTCAGACTATTGCCGCCACCCGCATGGGGGCCTTGGTCCTTCGGCGGTTTGCGGCGGTGATGCATGAGGTGGCACCTGACGTGCCGTCGTTGCAGTGGTCGTTGGAGGTGGAGCGCCATCCGGGGCTCTGGGGGCAGGTGCGGCGACTGTTGGATTCCGGCCAGGAGCTTCAAGACACCTTGCGCGCGCTTCAGATCTTCCGGGTCTCTCGGCAGATCGGCTGGGGCCTATGGCTACACATCGAGCCAGGCATGGGGTGGCGCCTGGAGGTGCCGATGGCTGCCTCCACGTTGTTGAGCGAGTACACGAATTTTGCCGAGGCGCTGCGCCGCGCCGCGCGAGACCGAGGGATCACCACGCTGTGGATCAACCCGGATGGCATCTACTCCCCGCCGACCCAGGATAATGACGGTCAACTCCGGGACGTGGAACGGCCTCGCGGCCTCCGAGAACTGCTCACCGATACCGGGCAGGAAGTGGTGCTGGACCTCACCGATCGGACCGTCCTCGACCATGATCTCGCGTGGGCGGAGGTGGCCGCCCTGATGGAGCCGAGGCATTTGCGATTCGTGATGCCCGCCTACCCGACGGCCGTTGGCTCCTGGGGCCAGCTCGTGTCCATGAGCCAGCTTGACGCGCGATTTCAGCATGTCGTAGGCTGTCCGGCCCAGCCGGATGCCAGCTCACCGAACCCGCGGCCGCGGTTCATCCTTCGGCCCACCACGCAGCCCGCCGAGAACGTAGCCAAATCGGGAGTCTACTACGGCTCCTGGCTCGACGCCGGCTTGGAGGAGGACCGGCTCGTGGCGCAGCAGGCGCGCGCGGCGGCTGAGCGCGAGGTCGTGGTGAACGAGTTGCGGAAGCAAGCGCTCGCGGCGTGGAGTCCGGGGGCGCGGTCGCAGGTCCCTGCGGCGCCGCCCGACGCGGTGAGCCCTGGATCTCCCATACTCATCATCCACTGGCACTGGTCCTCGGACATATTCGATCTGGCGGTGCTCGCGGTCGAACAAGGGCGGGACGTGGCGATACAAGTCGGGTCGGACAAGGATGTGAAGCCCGTTGAAGCATTCTTCAATCAGCTGTTTCCGAGCAACGGTCATTGGCTGGTGGCGCGTGGGTGGCCCGGCGTAGTCGACGCCATTGAAGCCCGCGGATGGGATGAACGACGTGAGCGGATACGGAAAGCGCTCTATTCCCGCCGTGATGCTTTGGAAGCGCTGAAGCTTCGCGAAGAAGATCTCCCGCCGATCGTCGGCAGTGCCCTGAGCCGCACCCGCGACTACTTCAACGCCCAGCAGGCCGGGCTGGAGAGCGGCGCGTAACGGAACAAGGGACGTGTTCATAGGCGTCCCATTTTCAGCAATGCCGTGGTATCCTTAAAACCGGAGGGTACCGATGAAGAACGCCTGGGACTACATCACAGTGGATCGTGAGATCTGCCACGGGAAGCCGTGCTTCAAGGGGACGCGGATCATGGTGTCTATCGTCCTGGAGCTCTTGGAAGCCGGCGAGACCGTCGAGCAGATCCTGGATGCCTATCCGGGACTGACCCCCCAACATATCCAGGCGGCCTTGCACGTGGCCTCTGAGCTCCTCCAGCACGAGCAGTTCCTCGCCTTCCCCGCGGCCTGACCCGTGCGGGCGCTCCTCGATGAAAATATCCCCCGTCGGGTGGGGGAGTGGCTCGGCCACGGCGGGCATGACGTCGTTCGCGTCCCCGTGGGATTGAAGAACGGCGCCGTGATCGAGCTTGCGCGCCGTGAGGCGCGGGTCCTGATCACCCGGGATCAAGATTTCGTGGATCGGTTTGTCTATCCGCCGGCGCAATCCTCAGGGCTCATCGTCCTCCGCATCCATCCGCCCACGCAGGATCAGTTGATTGCGGCCCTGCAGCGATTGTTGAGCGAGCGCCCCGAGACCCAGTTTACCGGTCAACTCATCGTGGTTGAGGAACACGGCTACCACGTGATCTCCTGAGTCCGCCATTCCGCCAGTACCTTACTGCCCGGGCCGGGCTGGAGAGCGGCTGACGAGCACGGGTTTTGACTTTCCGTCGTCGCCGCGCTAGAATCGTCCCATCTTCCGATGGCATCAGCGCATGAGACGATTCTGATCCTGGATTTTGGCTCCCAGTACGCGCAGCTCATCGCCCGCCGGGTCCGCGAGCTGAACGTCTTCAGCCGCATCGTGCCGCACACCATCACCCCGGACGAGGTCCGGCAGCTCCATCCCAAAGGGCTCATCCTCTCCGGCGGCCC
>JACQRF010000089.1 GCA_016206635.1 Candidatus Omnitrophota bacterium | reverse complement strand
GCCGGGAGAGACCCCTCCGGCTTCGACCTCAGTCACAGAGGAGCCAACGCCCGTTGCCCACGCTGAAGGCCCTTCGACGACGGATTGACCAGCTCGACCGGCGGCTCGTCGCGCTGCTGAACGACCGCGCGGCCGTGGCGGCCGCGGTCGGCCGCCTGAAGCTCACCGGCGGGCAGGGGACGACGTTCTCCCCCGATCGGGAGCAGGCGGTCTATGCGAATGCCATGGCGGCCAGCCGCGGGCCGCTGTCGAAGGAGGCGTTGCGCGCCATCTTCCGCGAGGTGATGTCCAGCTCGCTGGGGGCGGTCGTGGCGCCGACGATCGCGTATCAGGGGCCGCCGATGAGCTTCGCGCACCTGGCCGCCCGCCGGAAGTTCGGCTCGCAGGTGACGTACGTGCCGTGCGCGACGATCGGCGATGTCTATGGGGACGTGGAGCGGCGCCGGGCGGACTACGGCGTGGTCCCGATTGAAAATTCGCTGGAGGGGACCGTCGGGTACACCCTCGACCGGTTGGTGGAGACGGAGCTGGTCATTTCCTCGGAGATCCTGCAGCCGATCGATCACCACGCCGTCGGGGCATGCCCCCTGGCGAAAGTCAAGCGGTTGTATCTGCACCCGCAGGCGCACGCCCAGTGCCGGGCATGGATCGAGGCCCACCTGCCGGCCGCCAAGCTGGTCGAGACGCTCAGCACCAGCATGGCCGCGGCGATGGCGCACAATCACCCGACCGACTCCGCGGCGATCGCCAGCGAGGAGGCCGCGCGGCGATACGGGCTCTCGTTCCTGGCCCGGTCGGTCGGCGACAGCTCGCGGAACGTGACCCGGTTCTTGGTGGTTGGCCGGACGGTGGCCCGCCCGACGGCCCACGACAAGACGTCGCTGGTGTTCTCGATCAAGGATCGCGTCGGGGCGCTGCACGACATGCTGGCGCCGTTCCGCCGGTACCGGATTAACTTGACGAAGATCGAGTCGCGCCCGTCCAGGCGGAAGGCGTGGGACTATTATTTCTTCGTGGATTTGGAAGGCCACGCGCAGACAGCCGCCGTGGCCAAGGCGATCGCGGCCCTCGAGGAGCGGTGCACGTTCCTCAAGGTGTTGGGCTCGTACCCGGCCTCGGCATGATCCAGTCGCGCCGCGCCCTGCGCGGCCTGGCGTCGTATGAGCCGGGCCGGCCGATCGAGGAGGTGCAGCGGGAGCTGGGCCTGACCGACGTCCTCAAGCTGGCCTCGAACGAGAACGCGTTGGGGCCGTCGCCCAAGGCGGTGGCGGCCGTGCGCGAGGCGCTCGGCGGCGTCCACCGCTATCCGGACAGCCACGGCACGGTCCTGCGGCAGAAGTTGGCCGGGCGGCTGGGCGTGACACCGGAACAGGTCGTCCTCGGCAACGGCTCCGACGAGCTGATCACGCTGGCGCTGCGGGCGTACGTCGAGCCGGGCGACGAGGTCGTCGTGGCCGACCCGACCTTCCTGATCTACCGATTGGCGGGGCAGGTGGCCGGCGCCGCCGTGCGATCGGTGCCGCTCACGCAGTTCCGGTACGATCTGCCGGCGATGCGCCGGGCGATCACCCGGCGCACGAGGATGGTGTTCGTCGCCAACCCGGATAACCCGACCGGCACCTATGTCACGGCCCGCGAGGTGGCCGCGTTCCTCAACGGGTTGTCGGACGATGTGCTGGTGGTGTTCGACGAGGCGTATGTCGAGCTGGCGGACGTCCCGGAGTTCCCGCAGACGATCCCGCTGGTGCAGGCAGGGCGGGCGGTGCTGGTGACGCGCACGTTCTCCAAGGCGTACGGGTTGAGCGGCCTGCGGATCGGCTACGGGATCGCGCCGGCGCCGATCGCGGCGGCCCTGCAGCAGGTCCGCGAGCCGTTCAATGTGAACCTGCTGGCGCAGGCCGCGGCCGCGGCGGCGTTGGATGACGACGCGCACCTGGAGGCGACCCGCGCGTACGTCCGGGCCGGCCGGCAGGCGTTGCTGGAGACGGTCGAGGCGCTGGGGTGGCGCGCCGTGCCGAGCGCGACGAACTTCGTGTTGGTGGAGGTGGGGGCGGCCGCCCGCGCGACGGCCCAGGCGCTGCTGCGCCAGGGGATCATCGTGCGGGAGATGACCGCGTGGCGCCTGGACGGATTCCTGCGGATCACGATCGGTACCCCAGAGGAAATGGCGCGGTTGACCGCCGCATTGCGTGCGATCGTGTATCGCTGAGTGTTTGACCTCTGAAGGAAAGGGGCCAAGGGGAAACCCTGGGTTTCCCCTTGAGGTGACAGGAAACTCTGCAGGGAAAACAATGGTCGTGGAGAACCTATGATTATCGTGCTGAAACCGGACGCGACGGAGCAGCAGATCACCCACTTGGTGAAGCGGGTCAAGGCCTTAGGCCTCAAGCCGATGATCTCCAAAGGGGTCGAGCGGACCATCATCGGCGTGATCGGCGAGGAGGATGTCCTGCGCGTCCAGCCGCTGGAGATCTTTCCCGGCGTCGAGAAAGTGGTCCCGATCCTCGCCCCGTACAAGCTGGTCTCCCGCGAGTTCAAGCCGAACGGCACGGTGATCTCGCTCAATAGCCACGCGGCGGTCGGCGGCAAGCCGCTCGTCATCATGGCCGGCCCCTGCGCCGTCGAGAATTACGAGACGTTGCTGGCGATCGCCAAATCGGTCAAGAAGGCCGGCGCGACCGTCCTGCGCGGCGGCGCCTACAAACCGCGCACCTCGCCCTACAGTTTCCAGGGGCTGGAGGAGGAGGGGCTCAAATACCTGAAAGACGTCAGCAAGAAAGTCGGCATGTTGACGATCACGGAGCTGATGGACGTGCGCGATCTCGACCTGGTGGAGCGCCACGTGGACATCATCCAGATCGGCGCGCGGAACATGCAGAACTTCGATCTCTTGAAAGAGGTCGGCCTCTCGAAGAAACCGGTGCTGCTCAAGCGCGGCATGGCCTCGACCATCAAGGAATGGCTGCTGTCGGCCGAGTACATCCTGCAGAACGGGAATTTCAACGTCATGCTCTGCGAACGGGGGATCCGCACGTTTGAGACGGACACCCGGTTCACGCTGGATATCAACGCGGTCCCGGTGATCAAGGGGAGCAGCCATCTCCCCGTGATCGTGGACCCGAGCCACAGCACCGGCCGGTGGGGCCTAGTGCCGGCGATCGCGAAGGCGGGGATCGCCGCCGGCGCCGACGGCTTGCTGATTGAGGTCCACAACAAGCCGGAGGAGGCGTTATGCGACGGCCCGCAATCAATCCTGCCGGACCGTTTCGCCAAGCTGATGGGCGAGCTCAAGCGCGTCGCCCGAGCCGTGGGCCGCGACTTGTGAGGCGGCCGCTCTTCCGCCAGGTCACGATCATCGGCCTGGGGCTAATCGGCGGGTCGCTCGGGCTGGCCCTCCGGCGCCGGGGCGCCGCCGGCCGCGTGGTTGGCGTGGCCCGCCGCGCGGCGACGCTGGCCCAGGCCCGACGGGCCGGGGCGATCGACCGGGGTTTCACGGCGCTCGCGCCGGCCGTGGCGGCGGCCGACCTCGTGGTCATCGCCACGCCGCCGAGCACCGTGGTGCCGATGGCGCGGCGGGTGGCGGCGGCCACGGCGCACGCGTTCCTCTTGACCGATGCGGCGTCCGCGAAATCGGCGATCGTGCGCGGCTGGTCGCGCGCGCTCCCGAACCGCATTCGCGCCGTCGGCAGCCACCCGATGGCCGGCTCCGAGCGGAGCGGGATTGCCGCCGCGTCCGCGGAGTTGTTCGAGGGCGCGTGGTGCGCGCTCACCCCGGCGCCCGGCACGCCGCGCCGGGCGGTCCGCCAGGTGGCGGCGCTCTGGCGCGCCGTCGGCATGCGGACGAGCCGGATGACGCCGGAGCGCCACGATACGATCGTGGCGATGATCAGCCACACGCCGCACGTGGTGGCGGCCAGCCTGGTCGCGGCGGCGACCGCCGAGGAGACGGCGCTGGCGGCGACCGGCTTTGCGGACATGACCCGCGTGGCGCTCGGGGATCCCGCGTTGTGGCAGGACATTTGCCTGAGCAATCGCGACGCGCTCCTGGCGGCGCTGGGCCGATTTGAGCGGACGCTGGTCCATCTCCGCCAGGCGATCGCGTACCGCGATGCCGAGGAATTGCGCAAGACGCTGGCCGCCAGCCGGCGCGCACGCCAGCGGTTGTGCCGGTGAGGCCGATCATCACGGTGGACGGCCCGTCCGGGGGCGGGAAGTCAACCGCGGCCTCGGGCGTGGCGAGGGCCTTAGGGTGGTTCCATTTGGATACTGGCGCGATGTATCGGGCCGTCGCGTGGAAGAGCCTGCGGGCCGGCCTGACGCCGTCGGCCGCCCGGCGGCTCGGGGCGCTGGCGCGGCAGGCCCGCCTCACGCTGCGGCTGGATGCGCGCCGTCGGCTGCGCGTGATGCTCGACGGTCGGGACGTGACGTCGGTGATTCGGACGGCGGCGGTGTCGGCCCGCGCGTCGGAGATCGCCGTGATTCCGGCGGTGCGCCGGGCGCTGGTCGCCGCGCAGCGGCGGATCGGCCGCCGGGGCCGCGTGGTCGCGGAAGGCCGGGACACCGGCACGGTCGTGTTCCCGGCGGCCGCGTGGAAATTTTACGTGACGGCGTCGGTCCCGGTGCGGGCGCGCCGCCGATGGCGCGATCTGCGCCGGGCGGGCGCCACGCTGACGTACGCGCAGGTGCTCCACGCGCTGCGCGCGCGCGACCGCCGCGATACGCGCCGCGCCGATTCGCCGCTGCGCCGGGCGGCGGGCGCCATCGTGGTGGACACGTCGCGGCGGACCCCGCGCCAAACCATACAAACCCTCTTGAGGTGTCTCAAGCATCACCCGATCGCCCTGCCTTGGCGGGGCCCGGGGGTGAAGGTACGCTGAAAAGGATGTGGACACACGCATGATCACGCATGAGATGGAACGGGAAGAAGGGGCGCGATCCCCGGAGGCCGAGGAGCTCGCGCAGCTCTACGCGCAGTCGCTCAAAGATCTCCAGGAAGGCCAGATCCTCAAAGGCCGGATCATCGCGATCACCGAGAAAGGGATCGTCGTGGATGTCGGCTACAAGTCCGAGGGGATTCTCGCGCTGGACGAATTCCCGGACCCGCAGGCGTTGCAGGTGGGCGATGAGGTGGAGGTGCTCCTCGAGTCCGTCGAGGACGAGGAGGGCCTCATGGTGCTGTCGCGGAAAAAGGCCGAGCGGGCCCAGGCGTGGGAACGGCTCATGGCCACGGCGAATGAGGGCGATCTCACCGAGGGGCGCGTCAGCCGCAAGGTCAAAGGGGGTCTGATGGTGGATCTGGGCGGCGTCGAGGCGTTCCTGCCGGCGTCGCAGGCGTTCCTGCGCGGCTTCGGCAACGTTGACTCGCTCATCGGCCAGACGGCGCAGTTCATCATTATCAAGATCAATCGGCCGCGCCGCAACGTCGTGGTCTCGCGGCGCGAGGCGCTGGCCAAGGAGAAGGAGGCCCAGAAGCTCAAGGTGTTCGCCGAGCTCGAGGTAGGCCAGGTCCGCCAGGGCACCGTGAAGAACATCACCGACTTCGGCGCGTTCGTCAACCTGGGCGGCGTCGACGGGCTGCTGCACATCACCGACTTGAGCTGGGGCCGCGTCGGCCATCCGAGCGAGGTGGTGCAGGTCGGCCAGAAGATCAGCGTGCAGGTGCTCGGCTTCGACCGCGAGACGATGAAGATCTCGCTGGGGTTCAAGCAGCTGACGCCGAACCCGTGGGACACCGCCGAGCAAAAATACCCGGTCGGCTCGCGCATCCACGGCCGCGTCGTCAGCCTGATGCCGTACGGCGCGTTCGTCGAGGCGGAGAAGGGGCTCGAGGGGCTTGTGCACATCTCCGAGCTGTCGTGGACCAAGCGCCCGTCGCATCCGAGCGAGGTGCTCAAGGTCGGCGATGAGATCGAGGTGGCCGTCCTGTCGGTGGACCGCGCGAATCAGAAGATGGCGCTGGGGCTCAAGCAAACCGAGGCCAATCCCTGGGAGATCTTTGCGGCCCAGTACCCGCTCGGCACGCGATTGAGCGGGCGCGTCAAGCACCTGACGGATTTCGGCGCGTTCGTCGAGCTGGCCGACGGCGTGGACGGTTTGCTCCACGTCCAGGACCTCTCGTGGACCCGCCGGTACAATCACCCGTCGGAGGTGCTCAAGAAAGGCCAGAAGGTGGACGTGATGATCATGAGCGTGGATCCGGAGAGCCGCAAGATCGGGCTCGGCTACAAGCAGCTGATGCCGGATCCCTGGTCGGACATCGTCTCGCGCTATCCGTCCGGCACCCTCGTCGAGGGCAAGATCACGAAGATCGCCAACTTCGGCCTCTTCGTCGAGCTGGAAAAAGATCTCGACGGCCTCGTGCACCTCTCCGAGCTGCCGGTGCGCCTGCCGGACCGGCCGGCGGCCGCCCCGGCCGAGGAGGGGGCGCGGACCAAGGAGGGCGTCGTCGCGAAGCTGGAGGCGATGTTCACGGTGGGCGACTCTGTGAAGGCGAAGGTGCTGCGCCTGGACGATGAGCAGCGCCGCATCGCCCTCTCGATGCGCCGCGTCGAGTGAGCCGAGAAAGGGTCAGGGGAGCGCGATGACGACCTCAGTGGCCGAGCAGCTCGCGCTGATCAAGCGCGGGGCCGCCGACATCCTGAGCGAGCCGGAGCTGGTCCGGAAACTCGAGAGCGGCCGACCACTGGTCGTGAAAGCCGGGTTCGACCCGACGGCGCCGGACCTCCACCTCGGCCACACGGTGCTGCTGCGCAAGCTGCGGCATTTCCAATCGCTCGGCCATCGGGTGGTGTTCCTGATCGGCGATTTCACCGGGATGATCGGCGACCCGTCCGGTCGCCATGAGTTGCGCCCCGCGCTGACGCCGCAGGACATCCTCGCAAACGCCAAGACCTACGCCGCGCAGATCCGCCACGTGCTGGATCTTCCCACACTCCAGATCCGGCGCAACAGCGAGTGGTTGGGCCAGATGCGGCTGGCCGATTTCCTGGCGGTGGGGACCAAGCTGACCGTGCCGCGGCTGCTCGAGCGGGATGATTTCACCCAGCGGTTGAAGACCGGCGAGTCCCTGACCGTCACGGAGGTGCTGTACCCACTCCTCCAGGCGTACGACTCCGTGGCGCTCAAGGCCGACGTGGAATTAGGCGGCGCCGATCAGCGGTTCAACCTGCTGATGGGCCGCGCGTTGCAGGAGCGGTGCGGCCAGCCGCCGCAGGTGGTGATCACGGTGCCGTTGCTGGAGGGGCTCGACGGCGTCCAGAAAATGTCCAAGTCGCTGGGGAACGCCGTCGGCATCCATGAGGCGCCGGAGATGATGTACGGCCAATTGATGTCGGTCAGCGACGAGCTCATGTGGAAATATTACGAGCTGCTGACGGACGACGACCTGACCGAGGTGAAGGGGCTGCACCCGATGGCGGCCAAGAAGCGGTTGGCCGCCACGATCGTGACCCAGTATCACGGCGCGCCGGCCGCCGAGGCCGCCGCCGCGCACTTCACGAGCGTCATCCAGCAAAAACAGCATCCCGACCAGATGCCGGACTACCGCGCCCCGTCGGCCGGCCCGACCGATGTCGTGTCGCTCCTGGTGGCGGCCGGGCTCTGCCCGTCGAGGGGAGAGGCCAAGCGGATGGTCCAGCAAGGGGCGGTCGAGGTGGGGGGCCGGCGCGTGACGGACCCCGCCGCCACGATCACCCTCGAAACCGGCATGGTGATTCAGGTGGGGAGGATGAAGTTCCGACGGGTGCGGCTGGGGGGCTGACCCCCGGGGTCAGCCCCTTGGCGGGAGCGTGCGGCCGGGGCCCGCGCGGCGCCGATCGAGGGCGAAGGACGACGCCGCGGATTCCTGGCTCATCCGCTTGGCCCGCAGCTTGACCTCGCTGAAGATCCCCGTGACCTCCGCGTACGCCGTGATCGGCCGGTGCGCGTTCGTGACGCCCGCCAGCGAGAGCGTCATCAACGGGAATTCCCGGGGCTTCCCTTCGCGGTCCGTCGCGAGGATCTTCCCGCGGGCCGCGTCCTCCGGCGTGTAGAGCGCCCGAATCCGCTGATCGAACTCCGCGCAGATCACCCGGGTCACCGCCTCCACCTTGTCCGGCGTCGTCAGCAGCACGAAGTCATCGCCCCCCTCATGGCCCAGGAAGTCGCTCGGGTTGCCGCGCTTGAGCGCGTCTTGTAAGACCTTCGCCGTCAGCTTGATCGCCTCGTCACCCGCGCCGATCCCATAGTGATCGTTGAACGCCTTGAAATGATCCAGGTCGGCGTACACCGCCACGAACAGCTGCTTGCCGGCGATGCGCCGCTCGATCGCTTCCTGGATCGCCCGGTTGCCCGGCAGTTTCGTGAGGGGATTGGCGTCCTCCGCCTTCGCCCGCAGCCGCACGAGCGCGTCGGTCATGTCGTTCACGGCCCCCGCCAGCTCCTCCAGCTCGTCGCCGGTATCCACATGGACCTTCAACGCGAGATTGCCCGCGGCGATGTCGCGCGTCGCCTCATTGAGCACCTGGATCGGCTGCAGGATGGCGCGCGTCAGGAACCGCGCGAACAGGACGCTGGCCCCCAGCACGCCGAGCACCATCAATCCACTGAGCCGATACACGCGCGCCACCGCCTGTCGCACATTCGCCAGGGCGCACGTGAACCGGGCGACGTACTGCGGCGGTTCGTGCGGGGCCGCGATCGGCACGTAGGCGTGCACCGCCGTTGAGGCCACCCGCGTGTAGTGCCATTGCGCCGGATAGAGGGTGAGGGCTTCTTGGGTCCCGCGCACGTCGTCCACCAGCGCGCTGGCCCCCGGGGTGGCGGCGACCGGCGTCCCCTCCGGCGTGAGGATGGCGGCCTCGTCGAAGAGCCCCACGCCTTGGAGTCGGCGGAGCTCCTCCTGGAGGGCCGGCGCGGGATCGTCCGCGGGATGCAGCGCCTGCCGGATCGCCAGCACCACGGCCAGCGACGTTTTCGCCGCGTGGGAGCCGACGCGCACCCGGTACGCATTATAGGTATTGAGCGTGTCGAACTGCTGGGTGATTTGGATGGCGGCAAACCCGGCGATCAGGAAGAGGGCGAACAGCAGGACCAGCGCCAGGATGCGCAACCGCAGCGTCATGACGCCGAGCTTACCACACCTTGCGCCCTTGCGCATTTTCTCTGGTAGCGGCTGGGAGTTGCCGGTCTGCGCGCCGGAAGAATTTCAGACGGACCCCTCCTCGACCTCGTCCGAGCCAAACTGTAAAACGTACCAATCGTAGTTATTTATTCACGCTTCCACTTGATTTCCATTCCTGCCGCGGGGTACACTTATCTTAACCCGATGGTACCCATGCGCCTCTTTGCCGCCGTATTACTTGTTACCCTCGCCCTGCCTCCAAGTCCCGCCTACGCCTTGCGCGGCGCCGGCCTCGAAGAGAACGCCGCCAAAAAATCGATGCTCAAGGCATTGGCAGATTCCCCTGCCGTCTCTACCGCCCCCGCCGCCGGGGCGGAGGAGTTTCATCAAGGGGGGATCGCAAAAATTAGTTCCTCGGGATCATTTCGTTTCTATGAACGTTGGTCTCAAAGTTTCTTTGACATAGCAACCGACATTCACCGGACGTTTTCCGAGCGAATCCGCGTACGAAAGTCCTTTGGGGACGACCAGGCAGCTTTTAACGCCGCCGTGACGGAGGAGTACAGCGACCCAGAATATTACGCTCCCTTCCGCATACTCGGCTATATTCCTCCGGGAGTGCCGGCGTATTCGGGCGACGCCGGCGGAGACATTAATGTCCAGGCCGTGCGTTGGTGGACCCCTTCGGGTTTACTTCCCTCCGAGAGCCCCCTCGAAACGTTGCCATTACGTGCGTTAGAGGGGAGCCTGCAGATGATGTTGACTCAGGTGCTGACTGATACTGAAGGCCAGATCGTAGAGTCTCTCGAGGTGGGGGAGCAGGTCTACACCGACGCGCACGGTCGTCGGGGCAGCATCTTGTTGTTCATGCCGAAGACAATTACTCGGGATGAGCTGCGGAAAAAATATCGTGGTCCTCAAGAGGGAACCATAACGCCACATACGGAGTTGGCTCTGAGAAATGGCGATGTGGTTTGGTCTGAGGGTGAAGCCGGCAACACATCCAGATCGATGGTTTTGGAGACCGCCTCGATTCTGAGAGCAGGTGAGCCGTTGGTGATCATGAAGGAGTACGATTGGCAGGAGGGCGCCTTCCTGCGGCTCTGGCCACGAGAACGGCTGGACGGAGAAACATACTATACCGGAGACAATAAGCGGGCAATCATCACCCCAACTACACCGATAGCTGCTGGCAATCCTATCTCCCTCAGCCGTACTCTGGTGGCGTTCGCGACAGTCATGGAAGTCGTGAACACCAACCAAGCAGGCGACTATTATTTGTTGGCCGCCGCTGACGCGACCACGCGTTCCCACGACGTGGCATATACCCTTCGCCATCGTCGCGATCTCAATGGCTACAGATACCGGCTCAACATTACTGGCGTCGAGGTACTGGCAGAGAAAATGCTGGCTTCACCGGGCTCAGGCCCCACCCCCGCCGCCGGGGCGGAGGAGTTTCAGACCTTCGAAGCGCTGCGTGACTGGACATGGACGCGAGGTCAGGTATCTGGCGAGATTGGTGGAATCGTGCAGTACCGAGCGACCAAAGCTGGCCGTCAGCCGATTCGGATTCTGATGGTTGATGTTCGGGAAAACAGCCCCGAACGAGCCAAGCGCCGATTCATTCGGGCGTTTCGAGAAGCGCGTGGAACTCAGAAGCAGTTCCTTTGGCAAGCGCATGTCGGGTCCTTCAACGACATACTGACTCCCAACTCCGAACAAGTGTTGCTCCCCAATTTGCCCGATGGGTACGCCACACTTCGTGACGATCCACAGTGGTCCAACGCCGACGTCACGTTTACGCAGTTCGTAGCCTCTTTCCTAGCCGTTGAGGAAGGCCTGGCCCTATTGGGGCGTCGTCTGCCGCCACGAGACAAGGTCCAGGCGACACTCCAAACGATGGCACAACAATCCGGCATGCAGACTTCGGAGATTCTGCTAATCCTGCTCAAGTATCCTCGCGAACCGGTAACCGCGCTATCGGCTCGATTAGCCACAATCAATCGAGCAGCCCTCGATGCCACGAATCGAATCGTGGCCGAACGGGTGCGGGCAATGCTCGATCAACACGATTATCCAATGTGGATTTTGATGGACCGCACGACGATGTTAGCGTTGGCACCTAGAGCGTTGTCAGACATGCGGTCGGTTCTCAAGCGGACTGCCGAGGACTTTGCCACTGTTGAAATGGGATCGGCGTTGGAAACCGTCCAGGCAGCGCTAGCGTCAGGACTCGAAGAAACCGTCACGAGGCCAGGTCCCGCGGGGTCGCCCCCTTCCGCCAGCCCTCCCCCCGCCGCCGGGCTGGAGGAGAACGCGCCCAAAGCGTTCGGAGCGCTGGCAGGAACATGGCAAGAACTCCCCGACGCTCCTCGCGGGTTCATGCGTTATCAGGTGACATTGGCCGGCAGAAGCCCGGTCTATGTGCAGGCCCCGCGGAGTCGCGAATTTGACAGGGATCTCGTCCCTGGTCGAGCAGGCTGGCTTCAGCGTGTGATGCAGGATCCTGCGACGGCTCAGGAGAAGCACTACGTTACGACCGATGACCGTCCACCGAGCGGCCAATTGCCAGGGGTGTCGATCACTCAGCTTCCTGATTTCGGGCTGGGATATATGCGTTTGCTGGAAGAGCCCGGCTCGATTGCTCGGAACGATATCTTGGCCACCTATACAATCCAGCTCCTCGTGGGCTTCGCTCATGCGCTCGCGGCTGAAACAGGGAGAACTCAGCTGCGGCCAACAGAACAACGGGTGGTGCGTGAGGCCGCGGTGAAGCTTCTCAAGGAGGAACTGAAAGCGGCAGATGCGGCTGCCGCGACGACGATCACCGCGCGGTTCCTGCGGGATGTTGCGGGCAATCAAGCGTCCCGGATGGCCGCTGTCGAAGTGGCCGCTGGCAATGCCTACAACACGTGGTTCTCGGAACAAATACTGACTCTTCTGGCGGCTCACTCCGGCCCAATATGGATTGATGCGCACGCCGATGCGGTGCTGGCACTGGCTTCGGAGGGTTCTGAGCCTGCGAAGGCCGTCAGGGCATTGCGTGTGGCGTCGCAGGGAGATCCGAATCGCACACTGCGGGTGGCCCTGGCGCTGTTGTCAACCGGCATGGAGGAGTCCTCTGCCCCTGCCGCCGGGCTGGAGGAGCCGGTGCGGGAGTTCGGGTCGGTGGATGAGGTCATCGAGACGCTGCGACGAGAAAACGCGCGGTTCAACCCGGACGACCCCGCAATTACCATGGCTCGGTCAGCCAATGCGCGGGCGATGGATTTCCCATCGGCCGAGGTGCCGGAATCGTTATGGAAGGCGCCGGCGCCGAGCGATGGAATCATCTTCGTCTATACGACAGCAGAATGGCAAGAGACCATTCGCGCGGGAGTTCGCCCATGGCGTCCGGTCCGAGCCCCGAATGGCGTGCGGCTGAATTTCTATCCTTACGGTGTTCTGATCTACCCTCAGTGGATTTCTCCCGAGGATCCGCCGCCCGCTGGTTCCATGGTCGGCATCCGGCCACGCGATGCTTCACCGATGGCGGGAATGCCCAACCTGGTTCTTGCAAATCCGGGTGAAGTTACTCGCTTGAATCCGGGGCTCCTCTACTCGATCGCTACGAACGTGGCATGGAATGACCAGACGTTCCCCATCGTCTCTGTCCTGGCGTACACCGATGCCCAGGGCCGGGATCGGTTCGCGGTCTTCGTCTGATCTGTCCGCCCCAAACATTCCTGAACATTGCGCTTGACAGGGCCGGGCTGACCGCCTATACTCCCCCCACATGCGCGAAGGAGTGTGTTTGACAACTTAGCGCACGGACCTCGAAGGGGGCGTAAGGTGGCCGTCGTCTTCGACGGCCTTTTTTGTCTTTGGCAGCACCCCACTTGTTTCACATGGCTCTTTGACAACTTGGGAACCGCAAGCAAGCAAAGCCCTGAGTGACATCCAGAAGTCGGAAGTACCATCAAACTCCTCTTGTGAGCATCTCTTTCACGGAGAGTTTGATCCTGGCTCAGAGCGAACGCTGG
>JACQRF010000081.1 GCA_016206635.1 Candidatus Omnitrophota bacterium | reverse complement strand
CGCGGCGCTTCAGGAGGGCGATGAACAGCTGGGCCCGTTCGGACTGCTCGGAGGAGACCGGCGGCGGGTCAGCCCCCTCCACGCGGTTGGGGACCAGCCACGCGACGGCGGCCGCCGCGATGAGGGCGCCGGCAACCGGCCTGCTAATTGCGCGGCAGGCGGCGGTCCACATCCCGTTCGAGCGCGGCGTCATCTCGCCGATGGCGGGCGCGTAGTTGGTCTTCGAGAGGAATGGCCGGCTCAGGCCGCACGGCCGGCGGCAGCGGCCCGACCACCCGCTCGATGGCATCGAAGGCCCGATCTTGGGCCGCCTGGAGCTCCCGCAGCGTGGTCTCGAGCCGTCGCCGGTCGGCCCCGCGGGCCTGTGGCAACCGCGCCTGCAGCTCGGTGATTTGCTGTCCCAGCGTTTCGTAGGTGTGAATCTGCTCCTGCAGCGACGGCGCGGCGGGGGCGGCAGTCGGTTCTTCCGCCGCCAGCACCGCTGGCAACCGGACACCGGACGCCAACTGCAGCGCCACGATCCCGATGCACCACGGCCGTTTCATGCGCGCATTGTAACACGGATCAGCCGAGGGAGCCTCTCCGGTCAATTGACCGGAGAGGCTCCCTCGGCTCGCACCCCCTCTGCTGCAGTGCCAGGTCTAAAGACCTGGCACTGGCAACGAGGAGAATTCTCAGGTACAATCGGCGCACATGGTCATACGCCTCGGCTTCCGCGCCAAACTGCTCGGGGTGGTGCTCGGCCTATTGGCATTTATGACCGCCGGCGCTTTGCTGACCGTCCGCCATTATTTCGGCGACCAGCTCCGCCAGCACGCGGAGCGGGAGATCCGCGCCGGCGCGCACGTCCTCGCCTCGATCCTGGAGCAATCCGGCACCCGGCTGATCGACCGCGGGCGGATCCTGGCGCAGCTCCCGAGCCTGCAGAACGCCCTCACGAAAGAACCGACCCAACTCGAACCGCTCCTGCAGGGTGCGAAAACGGTGCGCGCCGCCAACCTGTTGTGGGCCACGGACCCGCGCGGGACGGTGCTGGCCAGCACGGGGGAATACCCACCGCCGGGGCTAGACCTCTCGCGCGATCCATTGGTGGCGGCGGCCGCGGCCGGCGAGGAGCGGCTCGGCTTCAGCCGGTTCGCCGGCGATCTCTGGTTCCATCTGGCCTTGCCGGTCGCCAGCCGAGAGCCCGCAAAACCGCCGCTGGGCACGGTCAACCTGGCCATCCTCCTCGGGGAGGCCTACATCGCCCGGCTCGGGGAGTTGATGGGGACGCGGGTGGGGCTGGTCATTGACGGGCAGGCGCTCTGGTCACCGGGCTGGCCGGACGAGGTGGGCCGGCAGATCGTCGCCCATCTGCAGCGAGGCATGCCCACCGGGCCACAAGAACTGCCTGGCGCCACGGGCCGACACGTCTGGATGGCCCGCGCCATGTCCGGGCTGGCGGTGTCGCTGTACAATCCGCCGGTGGGAATCATCGGGAGCCAGCTCGATGACTCCGTGATCCGGCAAACGACGCGGGCCACCGCCTGGATCGCCTTGCTCACCATGGTCGTCGGCGCGCTGCTCTCCGCCTGGACGATCCGGCCGCTCCTCCGACGCCTGGAAACCGCCCAGGCCCAGCTGCTCCAATCCGAGAAACTCGCCTCCATCGGGCAGCTGGCGGCCGGCGTGGCCCACGAGCTGAATAATCCCCTGATGGTCATGATGGGCAACGCCCAGCTCGCGCTGCGGGCGATCCGAAAATCAGAGGGGGTGCCGGAGGGGCTGCGTGCCGAGCTGGCCGAGGCCCTGCAGATCGTGGACCAGGAGGCGCATCGTTCCAAAACAATCGTCGCGAATCTGCTGGATTTCTCGCGGATCAAGCCGGCCGCGGAGGCGCCCACCGACCTCCACGCCCTGCTCGATGAGTGCCTCCGCCTCGTCGAGCACCAGGCAACCCTCCAATCGGTCCAGGTCGAGCGGGCCTATGCCGACGGGCTCCCAAGCATCCGGGTGGACCCGGCGCAGATCAAGCAGGTGTTCGTGAACGTCGTGCTGAACGCCGTCCAGGCGATGCCCAAGGGGGGCACGCTGCGGCTGGTCACGGCGGCGCAGGACACCACCGTGCAGATTGATGTCAGCGACACCGGCGTCGGGATCCCGAAGGAGGCGCTGGACAAGGTGTTCGACCCGTTCTTCACGACCAAAGAGGTCGGCGTGGGGACCGGTTTGGGGTTGTCGGTGTCGTACGGGATTATCCAGCACCACGGCGGGACGATCGCCCTGACCAGCGAGGTCGGCCGCGGCACGACGGTGACCGTGACCCTGCCCCGCCGGTAGGCCGGGATCAGCGCTGGATGAGGCGGAGGAGTTCTTCGGGGTCCGTGGAACGCCCGATGGCGTCTTCCTGGCTGATCTGCTTCTGCAGATACAGCTCGGCCAGCGACTGGTTCATTGTCCGCATCCCTTCCCGCTGGCTCGTCTGAATCACCGAGTAGATCTGGTGGGTCTTCCCCTCGCGGATCAAGGAACGGATCGCGGGCGTCGCGATCAGCATCTCCATCGCCAGCACGCGCCCGCTCCCCGAGGCCCTGGGGATGAGCTGCTGGGCAAGCGCCCCCAGCAGCACGAACGACAGTTGGATGCGGACCTGCTGTTGCTGGTGGGCCGGGAAGACGTCCACGATGCGGTTGATGGTCTGGACGGCATCGGAGGTATGGAGGGTGGCAAACACCAGG
>JACQRF010000083.1 GCA_016206635.1 Candidatus Omnitrophota bacterium | reverse complement strand
TGACACTACCCACGGCTATTCTACGTGCGTGGGGAGGAAGCTTTTCATATGATCAGGTTAGGTGTGTTACGCGTAGAGAGGTTCCCTCGTCCGCGGCATCTTAGCCACCCAAATTTTCCACAGGACAATTTGCAGGATGAACCCGGCGCCGCAAGAGCCCCCATGCCGTCTGAGCGCTCTGTAGGTCAGCCGATTTTTTAGGTTGACGATATAACCTAAAGGTTATATGATGAATTGCCGGCGACCGAGAGGCGGATTGCGTTGAGCCGTATGCAGGATTTCATCAGGCGCTATCAGGCAGGCGAGGTGTCATTAGGGTAGGTCGTGGTGAGAGTCGTTCTGAACGTTCTGAACATGTTGAGGTGCGCGTTATGGGAACCGTTCGAGCTGGGACGCACGAGGAGGTGCTGCGGCCGCTCCTCAAGGATGCGAAGTTTCGCAAGGGTTATGAGGAAGAGCTGGAGAAGCTTCGGATCGTGGACACCTTGATTCGGCTTCGTGAGCGTCGTGGTCTGACCCAAGATCAGCTCGCACGCCGGATCGGGGTCAGCCAGCCCTTCATTGCCAAGCTGGAATCGGGCGAAACTCATAATTTCGGTTTGGAAACGCTCGTCAAACTCGCCGTTGCTTTAGACAGCGAATTGGAAGTCAGCTTCCATCCCCATCGTGCCAAAGCTGCCTAGTCGGCCAGAGAATCATGTACCAGTTCGATAGCCGCGACTAGAGAGGGCCCCTTGTCTATGACCCGCCAGCCACCCCTCTTCGTGTTCCGGCGTCTCCGCCGGCCCTCCACATAATCGCTTGACAGACCTTGACATTCAAGACATTATAGTCCATAATTATTATGGATATAGAAGTCCACAATTCCAGGAAGATAACAGGCGTAGGAGGCCCTGATGTTCCGGCTCTATTCCAAAGGCTGCGAATACGCGATCCGGGCGCTGCTGCACAGCGCGCCGATCGCGGGCCGCGCTCACTTCACCGCCCGGCACGTCTGTCGCAAGGCGCGGTTGCCTGAATCGTTCACCCGGAAAACCCTGCAGGACCTGGTGCAGAAAGGCTTCCTGAGGGCCGTGACGGGCCCCGGGGGCGGCTACGCGCTGACGCGCGCCCCCAAGGCCATCAGCATCCTCAGCATCATCCAGGCCGTGGATGGGCCGGAGGTGTATGGGAGTTGCGTGATGGGGCTGCCGCAGTGTGATGACCGGTTCTCGTGCCCGATGCATGCCACGTGGAAGGGCGTCAGGACCCATCTCAAACGCGCGTTGGCCTCGAAAACGCTGCAGGATTTCATTGACACGATCGCCGGCCGCCGCGCGGCCGCACGGGGGAGGGACGTCGCATGAATACGCGCTGGATGGTAGTGGGCGCGGTCGCGCTCGCGGCCGCGGGGGTGTTGATCGGCAGGGGCTCGAAGCCGTCCGGGACAGTGACGGCGCCGGTCGCCGCGCCGGCGGGACTGCCGGCGGACGCGGCCGGCATGGTCCAGGCGCGGCAGCTGAGCCCGCAGGATGTGACCGCGGCGCTGGCGACCTACATGCCGACCGGGCGCTATGACGACTACCTCATGTTCGCCTCGGGCGGCCACAGCGGCCAGATGTACGTGATCGGCCTGCCGTCGATGCGGGTGCTGCGCGTGATCGCCGCGTTTAGCCCCGACTCGTGGCAGGGCTACGGGGTCGGCGTGAAGGAGAGCGCCCTCGCCGAGGCGCAGGCGCGGGACGCGGGGCTGCGGCCTCGATCGCTCACCTGGGCGGACACGCATCACCCGGCGTTGAGCGAGACCCAGGGCGACTATGACGGCCAATACCTCTTCATCGGCGACAAGGCCAACGGCCGCCTCGCGGTCATTGACCTGCGGGACTTCGAGACCAAACAGATCGTCACCAACCCGATCTTCAACAACAACCACGGCGCGGCGTTCGTGACCCCGGATACCGAGTACGTCATTGAAAGCTCGCAGTTCGCCGTGCCGCTGGACAACCGCTACGCGCCGATCACCGAGTATCAGCAGGCCTATCGCGGCCTCGCGACGTTCTGGAAGTTCGACCGCGCGGCCGGCCGGCTGGCGCTGGACCAGTCGTTCGCCGTCGAGCTGCCGCCCTACTGGCAGGACCTTTCCGACGCCGGCAAGCTGGCCAGCGATGGGTTCGTGTTCATCAACTCGCTCAACACCGAGATGGCCACGGGCGGCATCGAGGAGGGCAACCCGCCGTTCGAGGCCGGCGCCTCGGAGCGCGACATGGACTACCTGCACGTGATCAACTGGAAGAAGGCTGAGCAGGTGGTCGCCGCAGGCAAGGTCACGACGATGAAGGGCCTGCGGGTGGTGTCGTTGCCAACCGCGATCGACGAGGGCATCCTACACTTCGTGCCGGAGCCCAAAAGCCCGCACGGCGTCGACGTCTGCCCGGAAGGCTCGCACATCGTCATCGGCGGCAAGCTGGACCCCCACGTGACGATCTTCAACATCCGCCTCATCCAGCAGGCCATCGCGAACCAGGATTACGAGGGCAAAGACCCCTACGGCGTGCCGATCCTGCGGTTCGACGCGGTGAAGGAGGCGCAGGTGGAGATCGGCCTGGGGCCGTTGCACACGCAGTTCGACAACCAGGGCTATGCCTACACGAGCTTGTTCCTCGACAGCTCGGTGGCGCGCTGGTCAATGGGCGACTGCAAGTATCAGGCGCCCGAGGGCCCGTGGAAACTCGTCGAGAAGCTGCCGGTGAGCTACAACATCGGCCACCTCGCCGCGGCGGAAGGCGATACCGTCAACCCGGACGGCCGCTACCTCGTGGCGCTCAACAAGTGGTCGGTCGACCGGTTCCCGAGCCTGGGGCCGCTGTTGCCGCAGAACCTGCAGCTCGTGGACATCCAGCCGCCGGGTGAGGGCATGCGGTTGCTCTACGATATGCCGATGGGTCTGGGCGAGCCGCATTACGCCCAGATCATCAAGGCCGACAAGATCAAGGCATGGGACGTGTACCCGGAGGTCGGCTGGGATCCGTTGACGCAGGCCAAGAGCCCGCACGCGAGCTACGAGGGCAAGGTCGAGCGCGCGGGCAACACCGTCGAGATCTGGATGACGGCGATCCGCAGCCACTTCGAGCCGGAGCGGGTGTCGCTGGCCAAGGGTGACCGTGTCATTTGGCACATCACGAATCTGGAGCGCACGCGCGACGCGACGCACGGCTTCACGATCCCGGGCTACAACGTGGCCGCGAGCATCGAGCCGGGCGAAACGGTCACCGTGGAGTTCGTCGCCGACCAGGAAGGCGTGTATCCGTACTACTGCCTGGAGTTCTGCTCGGCGTTGCATCTGGAGATGGCCGGGTATTTCCTGGTGGCGCCGCCGTCAGCGGTGGGGGCGCCCAAACTGGCCGCGAGCGCCGCCGATGAGACCACCAGCGGTTGATCCGCGAGGCGCGTGGGCCGCGCGCGGGCTGCTGCTCGTGGCCGCGGTCGCGCTGGCCGTGTCGCTGGCGCGGCCGTACTGGAGTATGCGCGTGAAAGCCCCGCAATATCCCCAGGGGCTGACGCTGGTGGTGTACGCCAACCGTCTCGAGGGCGACGTGCGCGAGCTTGACATGCTCAACCACTACATCGGCATGCGGCCGCTGGAACAGGGCGCGACCACGGAGCGGACGCTGGCGATCCCGGGGATCTTGCTGGCGGCCGCCGCGCTGCTGGCGGCCGGATGGCTCTCGGCGAAGTGGGCCGCGCTGTTGGCGCTGCCGGCGGCGCTGATTGCGCCGATCTTCGCGGTCGATCTGTTTTTGTGGCTGCGCCACTTCGGCCTGCACCTGGACCCTAAGGCGCCGCTCTCGAGCGCGATCAAGCCATTCGTGCCGACGCTGCTGGGCCACGGTCGGATCGCCCAGTTCGACGTCATCGCCTGGTTCGGGCCGGGTTTCTGGCTCGCGGCCGCCGCCGGTGTCATCGCGCTGGCGGCGCTGTGGCGGCGACCGCGATCGCCGCGGCGGCAAGAACCGGGCGCCGCCGCGCGCGCGCCGGCGGTCGCGCTGGCCGCTGCCGTGATCTGGATCGGGTTGGCCGGCCCCGCGTCGGCCAACACGCTGGTGGTCGGGCCCGGGGGGTTCACGGCCGTGCAGGAGGCCGTGAACCAGGCGGCCGAGGGCGACACGATCGTGGTGCGGGCGGGCCGCTACGCCGGGCCGCTTGAGGTGCGCGCGCGCCTGACGCTGGTGGGCGATGACGGCGCGATCCTCGACGGCGGTGGCCGCGGGACGGTCGTGACGCTGGCGGCGCCGGGGATCGTCATGCGCGGGTTCACTGTGCGCGGCAGCGGGGATCTCCTCTCCGCGGAGGACACAGGCATCCTGGCCAGCGCGCCGGACATCGTGATCGAAGGGAATCACCTGGAGGACGTGTTGTTCGGGATCTCGCTGCGGCGCGCCGACCGCGGCGTCGTGCGCGGCAACGGGCTGCGCGGCAAACCGCTGGCGGTCGCGCGGCGCGGCGATGCGATCCGCGTGTGGTCCAGCGACGATGTCACGATGGCGCGCAACCGGGTGCTCGGCGGCCGCGACGTGGTGTTCTGGTACTCCAAGCGCCTGGCGATCCGGGGCAACGAGATCCGCCGCGGCCGCTACGGGCTGCACTTCATGTACTGCGACGGCGCGGAGGTCGCGGACAATCTGGTGGCGGACAACTCGGTCGGCATCTACCTGATGTACAGCGCCCACCTGGCGCTGCGCGGCAATCGCATGGTCGGCAACCGCGGGCCGAGCGGCTACGGGCTCGGGCTCAAGGATATGGACGGCGTGCGGATTGAGGGGAACGTGCTGGCCGACAATCGGGTCGGCGTATTCCTCGAGCACGCCTCGGGCGCATGGGTGCGCAACCGGATCGTGGCGAACGACACGGGGATCTGGCTCTGGCCGTCGTCGCAGCGCAACCGGTTCGAGGGCAACGACCTGATTGACAATGGCGAGCAGGTGACGGTGCAAGGGGAGCTCGGCGACCGCGGCAACGCGTGGGCCGGCAACTTCTGGAGCGATTACCGGGGGTTCGACGCCGATGGCGACGGCACGGGCGACATCCCTTATCGCGCCTTGCACCTCTTCGAGCGGCTGGCCTCCCGCTACCCCGCGCTGCGATGGTACGCGACGAGCCCGGCGGCGCGGACGATCGAGTTTGCGGCGCGGCTGTTTCCGGTGTTCGCGCCCCGGCCGAACCTGGTTGACCGCCAGCCGCGCATGCGGCCGCACCCGGTGGCGGCGGCGCCGTCGGGATCCGATGGGGGTGTGGCATGAGCGCGGTGGTCAACGCGCAGGCCGTGGTGAAGCGCTTCGGCCGCGTGGCGGCGGTTGACCGCGTCAGCGTGGCGATCCGTCCGGCGGAGACCGTGGTCTTGTGGGGGCCGAACGGCGCCGGCAAGACCACGCTGCTGCGCTGCCTGCTGGGGGTGATCCCGTTCGACGGCGCCATCGAGGTGTGCGGCCACGACGTGCGGCGCGATGGCAAGGGGGCGCGGCAGGTCATAGGGTACGTGCCGCAGGAGATCCGCTTGCCAGGCCATCAGACGGTGCGCGAGACGGTGGTCTTCATCGCGCGGCTGCGACGCGCGTCGCCGAGGGTGGCGCTCGATGGGCTGGCGGCCTGGGATCTCGCGCGCTGCGCGGGGCAGCGCGTGCAGGCGCTGTCCGGCGGCATGAAGCAGCGGCTGGCCCTCGCGCTGGCGTTGATCGGCGATCCGCCGGTGCTGCTGCTCGATGAGCCGACGAGCAGCCTGGACCTCGCGGCCCGCCGCGAGCTGCTCGAGCGCCTGGGGCGATGGCAGGCCGACGGCAAAACGCTGATCATCTGCTCGCATCACGCCGCCGAGGCGCGGCGCCTGGCGGATCGCGTGGTGGTGCTCGAGCGTGGCCGCGTGGCGCAGGACGCGGCGCCTGAGGCGCTCGGCGCGTATCTGGACGGCGACGGCGGCTCGACGGGGCGCGAGGGATAAACGGCCATGGATGCCACGGCGGTGTTCCTGATCGCCCACAAAGAATTCCGTGACCTGTGGCGCAGCCGCTGGTTCGCGGTGATGGCCGCGGCGTTCGCGGCGCTGTCACTGGGCCTCAGCGCGCTCGGCACGGCCGTCGTCGGATTGACCGGCGTGGCCGGCTTTGCGCGCACCACCGCCAGCTTGCTCAACCTCGTGATGCTCATCGTGCCGCTGATGGGCCTGATCATGGGCGCCATGAGCCTGGCCGCCGAGCGGGAGCACGGGACGCTGCTGGCGCTCCTCGCGCAGCCGGTGACGGCGGGCGACGTGCTGCTCGGGAAGTGGGCCGGCCTCGCGGCGGCGTTGGCGGCCGCGGTCACCGGCGGGTTCGCGGTGAGCGCGCTGGCCATCGCCCGGGCCGGCGGCGCGGCCGGGCTGCGCGATTATCTCGCGCTCGCGGGGTTGACCGTCGGGCTGGGGTGGGCGCACGTCGCCCTCGGCCTCTGGATCTCGGCCGGGTCGCGGCGCAGCGCCCCGGCGCTGGGGCTGGCGATCTTCCTGTGGATGGTCATCGTGCTCGTCGGCGATCTGGGGGTGATGGGCACGGCCGTCGTGTTGCAACTAAAGCCGGCGCAACTGCTGTGGCTGGGGTTCGG
The DNA here is from genome assembly GCA_016206635.1 of Candidatus Omnitrophota bacterium. GTDB lineage: Bacteria > Omnitrophota > Gorgyraeia > 1-14-0-20-64-10 > JACQQZ01 > JACQRF01. Next base: position 7,734 of record JACQRF010000083.1, on the reverse strand, counting down.
CAATCCGGCGCAGGTGTTCCGGCTGGCGGTGCTGCAGGCGATCCACGGCGATCTCGAGATGTTGGGGGCGGCCGGCGCGTATGCCGCCTCGCGGCTGGGGCCGTGGCTGCTGCCGTCGCTGCTCGGCGCGCTCGCGGTCTGGATCGCGGCGCCGCTGGGGGCGGCGTTCGCGCTGTTTCGACGGCGAGGCGCGCTGTGAGACGCCCCGGCCCATCGCGGCGGCTGGGCGTCGTGCTGGCGGCGGTCGGGGCGCTGGCCGGCTGCTCGGCCTCGCCGGGCGGGCCGCCGCCGATCCGGTACGGCGAGTCGGCCTGCGCCGAATGCCGGATGATTATCAATGAGGCGCGCTACGCGGCGGCGGCGCTCACGGAGGCCGGCGACGCGGCCCGGTTCGACTCCATCGAATGTCTCGCGCGGTCGCTCCGGCAGGAGCGCCCGCCGCCGGCTCAGATGTGGGTGCATGATTACGAGCAGGATCGCTGGCTGGCGGCGGCGGAGGCGTTCTATGTCGTCAGCCCGGCGTTGAGGACGCCGATGGGACAGGGGATCGTGGCCGTGGCCACGGCCTCCGATGCGGCGCGGCTCGCCGGCCAGGTCCACGGCCGCGTGGTGCGGTTCGCACAACTGAGGGGTGTCTGATGCTGCGACAACGAGGCGGGGCAGGATGGGGGAGTGTCGCGATGGCGACGGCGATGATGGTGACGCTCATGGCGCCGGCCGGCGCGCGGGCATCCTCCGGCGGCTCAATCACCGGCCAGGTCCTGTTTGAGGGCCCGCCGCCGCCGGTCAAAGAGATTCAATTCGGGGCGGAGAAACAATGCGCGCTCGGGCATCAGGCGCCGCCGACGTACGAAGATCTCGTGGTCAACGGCAATGGGACGCTGAAAGGGGTGCTGGTGTACGTGACAGAGTCGGTGCCGGGCGACTTCCCGGCCCCTGCGGAGCCGGTCGTCGTGGACCAGCGGGGGTGCGTGTTCGCGCCGCACGTCGCGGTCGCCCGAGTGGGTCAGCCGGTCGAGTTCCGCAACAGCGACCCGGTGCTCCATAACGTGCGCGGAAAATCGGCCCAGGGACAGGGGTTTAACGTCGCGCAGCCGGTGCAAGGCATGAAGACGGCCAAGACCTTCAAGACGCCGGAACTCGGCATGTTGCTGCGCTGCGACGTGCATTTCTGGATGACGTCGTACCTGCACGTGCTCGCCCAGCCGTTCTATGCGTTGACCCAGGATGATGGCGCGTTCACGATCCAGGGGCTGCCGGCCGGCACGTACACGCTCGAGGCGTGGCACGAGAAACTCGGCACGCAGACGCAGACCGTCACGGTGGCCGACGGCCAGGCCGCGCCCGCGACGTTTACCTTCACGATGCCCCAGGGGGCGTAAGGCCGGCGGATCAGCGAGCGCGGGCGCCGGTGTATAATACTGCTCCATGATAGCCGACCCGCGAGGGACGCAGGCGATCGGGCGGTTGCGGGGGGAGATCCGCCGGTACCTGTGCAAACAGATCCCGATGGAGGCCCTGCAGGTCGTGATGACCGACCTCGGCCTGGCGATCACCTTGACCCCGCCGCAGTACACCTTCCGCGTCCCGTGCCCGCCCGCCCTCACCCCGGCGCAGGAGGAGTCATGCGCCGGGCTGCCGAAGCTGTACGCCGTGGACCCCCCGCAGCGCACCCCCGAGGCGCTCGTGATCACCGGGGGCGACGTGGAGTGCCTGCCGGGGATTCTCACCGAGCTGGCCAGCGTCGGGCTGGTGTTCGCGTAATTTCCCTTGGTGGCGGGGGAGGGACGTGCTATCCTACGTTAATGAATACGACTGTGGCAACGGCATCCGCCGTCAAGCTCCGCACGAAATGGGACAGCGTCCTGTTGATGGGGACGATGCACGTCATCGCCATCGGCTGGGCCGTCCAGACTTTCTCCTGGCCGGCGTTCTGGACGTTCATCGTCACCGCGGCCCTCACCGGCTTGTTCGGCGTGACCCTCTGTTATCACCGGTTGCTGGCCCATCGCAGCTTCAGCCTGCCGAAGCCGTTGGAGTACGCGTTGGCCGTGTTCGGGTGCATGGCGTTTCAGAACGGCCCGGTCAAATGGGTGGCCACGCATCGGGTGCACCACGCCTACTCCGATCGCCCGCAGGATCCCCATAGCCCGACTCGCGGGTTCTGGTGGGCGCACGTCGGCTGGCTCCTCGTTCACGACGACTTCCTCGACCACTGGGATCGCTACGCCAAGTGGGCGCCGGATTTGGCCAAAGACCGCGTCCATAAATTCCTCAATGATACGCACGGCTGGTATCAAATTATCCTGGCCGGGCTCCTGTATGCGCTCGGCGGCTGGCCGTTTGTCGTGTGGGGCGTGTTCGTGCGGACCGTCTTCGTCTGGCATGGGACCTGGCTGGTGAATTCGGCGTCCCACATCTGGGGGTATCGCACGTACAGCACCGGCGAGCGCTCAACGAACAATTGGTGGGTGGCGGCGCTCACCTTCGGCGAAGGGTGGCACAACAATCATCACGCGTTCCTCTCCTCGGCCGCGCACGGCCTGCGGTGGTGGGAAGTGGATGTGACCTATGCGACGATCCGCGTGCTCGGCTGGGTCGGGCTCGCGACACAGATCCGCGTGGCGAGGCCGGCTGAGCAGGTGCCCTCGATCCCGTTGGAAGACCGCCCTGATTGGAAAACCTCGTTGCCGGAAGAGGCGGTCGCCGGCAGCGCCTCGTAGCGGACACGCGCTGGGTGGCAGGGCCGGTCGCGGTGTGGCTCTGCCTCACGGTGGGAGCGAGTCCGGCATCGGCCATGGCAGCCCTTGCGCGCACCAACCGCCTGATCCGCGAGAAGAGCCCGTATCTCCTGCAGCATGCCCGGAACCCGGTCGCGTGGTACCCTTGGGGGGACGAGGCGCTGGCCGCGGCCCGCCGAGACCAGAAACTCATCTTTCTCTCCATCGGCTACTCCACTTGCCACTGGTGTCATGTCATGGAGCGGGAATCGTTTGAGGATCCCGCCGTCGCTGCCCTGCTGAATGCCCAGTTCATCGCCATCAAGGTGGACCGCGAGGAGCGCCCCGATCTCGACCATCTCTACATGCAGGCGGTCATGAGCCTGACGGGACAGGGCGGCTGGCCGCTGACGGTGTTCCTCACGCCGGAGCTGCAGCCGGTGTTCGGCGGGACCTATTTTCCGCCGGAGGAGCGGTGGGGGCGGCCCGGCCTGAAGCAGGTCTTGACGGCGATCGCGACGACGTGGGCTGAGCATCCCGAGCAGTTGCGCGCCGCGGGCGATTCCCTGACCAAGGTCCTGCGGGCGGAGGCGGCTGGGCCGGGGCCGGCGGGGGCTCCCCCCGACGATCGTCGGTTTACCGGTACCGGGTACAAGCCTGTACCCGGTACCGGTACAGACGGTCCCGGTACAGAGGTGTTGGCCGAGGCGGTCCGTCAATTCACCGCGAGCTTCGATCCCCAAGACGGCGGGTTCGGCGATGCCCCCAAGTTCCCGCGCAGCCACGCCCTCTCATTCCTGTTGCGGGCCTGGGCCCGCCGCCGGGACCCGGCGGTGCTGGCGATGGTCGAGCGCACCCTCCAGGCGATGGCCGCCGGCGGTCTCCACGACCACCTCGGCGGTGGGTTCCATCGCTATTCGACCGACGCCCAGTGGCGTATCCCGCATTTCGAGAAGATGCTCTACGATCAGGCGCTGCTGGCCAGGACCTCCCTCGAGGCGTACCAAGCGACCGGCCGGTCCGAGTATGCCGACGTTGCCCGCGACATCTTCGACTATGTTTTGCGGGATCTCACCGGCCCCGACGGCGCATTCTCCTCCGCGGAGGACGCCGATAGCGCCGAAGAGGTGCCAGGGGGGCCAGGCCCCCCTGGCACCGGGGAGCAGCGCGAAGGGGCGTTCTACCTCTGGACCCAGGACGAAATAGGGACGGTTCTAGGACCGTCCCTATTTCCTGAGGTGATGGCGTACCTGTATGGGGTGAAGCCGGGCGGCAACGCCGCGGAGGACCCGACCGGTGAGTTCAAAGGCAAGAACATCCTGTATCGGGCGCACACGATCGCGGAGGCGGCCACACACTTCCGTTCCGGTACCGGCAATGAGGAGATCGCCGAGATAGTGGCCCGCGCCCGCCGCGCCCTCTTCGACGCCCGTGCCGCCCGGCCGCGCCCGCACCTGGACGACAAAGTCCTCACCGACTGGAACGGCCTGATGCTGGCGTCGCTGGCCTATGGGGCGCGGGTGTTGGACGAGCCGCGCTACCGGGCCGCCGCCGAGCGAGCGGCGCAATTTTTGCTGACCCGGATGGTCCGCCGGGATGGCCGGCTCTTGCACCGGTACCGGGACGGCGAGGTGGCGATCCTCGGTATGCACGACGACTACGCCTTCCTGATCCACGGGTTGGTGGAGCTCTACCAAGCGACGTTTGAGCCGCGTTATCTGGCCGAGGCCCAGCGCCTGACCGCGGCGATGCTGGACCTCTTTTGGGATGAGGCGGGCGGCGGGTTCTTCCTGACGGGTCGCGACGCCGAGCCGCTCTTGGTGCGGCCGAAGACGTTCTACGACGGGGCGATCCCGGCGGGCAACTCGGTGGCGGCGTTGGAGCTGCTGCGGCTGGGCCGGGTGACCGGCGCCGCCGCATGGGAGGCGCGCGCCCGGCGCTTGCTGCAGGTGGCCGCCGCGGCGATGGGCCGGTCCCCGACGGCGTCACCGCAGATGCTGATCGCCCTCGACTTCGCGGTCGGCCCGTCGCAGGAGGTCGTCATTGCCGGCCCGCCTGGCGACCCCAAGACCCAGGCGATGGTCCGCGCGGTGTCGGCCGCGTTCCTGCCGAATGCCGTCCTGATCTTCCATCCGCCCGGTCGGGCCGGGCAGGCGATCGAGGCCGTGGCGCCATGGGTGGCCCCGCAGGGCATGACGCAGGGCCGGCCCACCGCGTACGTCTGCTCCAACGATGCCTGCCAGCAGCCCGTCACCGATGCCGACGCGTTGCGACAGCAGCTGGCGTCCGCCACACCCTCGCAGAGGTCCGATGTCTGATTTCGTCCGGAGCAAAATCCGCGACGCGGTTTTCGGCACACAGGATGGCCTGGTCTCCACGCTCGGCGCGCTGATCGGGATCGCCGTGGGCACGCAGCACCAGGCCACGGTGGCCATCGCGGGGTGCGTGATCGTCGCGGTCGAGTCGCTCTCCATGGCCGCCGGCTCCTACCTGTCCTCCAAGTCCCAGCGCCAATACCTGGAGCGGCTGCTGGCCGATGAGTGGAAGGCGATCACCCAGCACCCGGAGCAGGAGCACGAGGAGCTGCTGCAGATGTACCGGGCGCGAGGATTCACCGATGAGGAGATCGCCATCATCGCCCGCCGCCTCTTCGCCGACAAGCGGTGGCTGCTGGAGGACATGGCGCACAAAGAGCTGGGCATCTCGCCGGCGCGGCTGGAAGAGCCGGTCTCCAATGCCGTCGCGATGGGGATCTCCTATCTCGTGGGCGGCGTCATCCCGGTCGCCCCCTATCTGTTCTGGCCGATGGCCGTGGCGATCCCCGCCTCGATCGCGGCGACGGCGGCCACCTTGTTCCTGCTGGGGGCGGGGAAGGGGCGGCTGGTGCGCCAGCCGTGGTGGGCCGGCGGGCTGGAAATGCTGGGGGTGGCCGGGGCCGCCGCGCTGATCGGCTACGTGGTGGGGGCCTGGGCCCGCGCCGCGCTGCCGTGAAAATTTCGGTTGCCAGTCAAACCGGCGCTTCCTATAATGAGGCCCTTCCATGACGGCGCTCATCCCCGCAGTCACAACACAGACGGCATTTACCGCCTGGGAACTCTGGGCGCTCCGCGCGGTCCTGGCGACCGCGTTCGTCGGGCTGGTCTACGCCGCCTTGCTGATCCGCCAGGTCCGCGCGGCCGACACCGGCACCGAGACCATGCGGCGGATCGCCCGCGCGATCCGCGACGGGGCGAACGCCTACCTCCATCAGCAGTTCCGCGCGATCGTCTGGCTCATCGGCCTGATCGCGGTCGCCCTCCTCTTCTCCGCCGCCGTCCCGGCCATCGGCTGGGGGCGCGCCGGCGCGTTCATCATGGGGGCCCTCTTCTCGGCGACGGTCGGCTACGTGGGGATGAACATGGCGGTGCAGGGGAATCTCCGCGTGGCCGCCGCCGCCAGGACCAGCTTCGGCCAGTCGCTCCAGATCGCCTACCGCACCGGGACGATCACCGGGATGCTCACCGACTCCCTCGGCTTGCTGGGCGGCACCCTGATTTTCTTGTGGTATGGCGAGAAGGCGTACGAAGTGCTGCTCGGCTTCGGCTTTGGCGGCACGCTGCTGGCCCTCTTCATGCGGGTCGGCGGCGGCATCTACACCAAGTCCGCCGATGTCGGCGCCGACCTCGTCGGCAAACTGGAGAAATCGCTCCCCGAAGATGACCCCCGCAACGCCGCGACGATCGCCGACAATGTCGGCGACAACGTCGGCGACTGCGCCGGCATGGCCGCGGACATCTTCGAGTCGTACGAAGTCACAATGGTCTCGGCGATGATCCTCGGCTGGGCCTGCATGGGGCATCAAGGCGTGGTGTTCCCGCTCCTCGTCCGGGCGATGGGGCTCATCAGCTCGATCATCGGCACCTACGCCGTCCGCACGAGCGACCAGGTGCGCAACGCGATGCGGGCGATCAATATCGGCTTCATCCTCTCCGCCGTCACCTCGATCGCCGGGTTCACCGCGGTGGGCTGGTGGTACCTGCGCACAGGCGCCACCCTCCCTGCGTGGGCCTCCTGGGGGGTCCCCGGCCTCGACATGCGGCCGGTCTGGGCCACCTTCGTCGGCATCATCCTGGCCGTCACGCTCAACCGCCTGACGGAGTATTTCACCCAGCCGGGCAAGCGCCCCGTGGACTTCATCGTCAAGACCACCCCGACAGGCCACGCCACCACCATCATCAACGGCCTGGCGGTCGGCATGGAGAGCACCGTCTGGGCGGCGCTCGTCATCGCCGGGGCCATCGGCGCCTCGGTCCTCATCTACCAGGGGATGAGCCCGACCTACATCGCGTACGGGGTGGCGATGTGCGGCATCGGCATGCTGACCTTGACCGGTAACAACATCTCGATGGACGTGTTTGGCCCGGTGGCGGACAATGCCAACGGCATCGGCGAGATGGCGCGGCTGGAGCCGGCCGCCCGCCAGACGCTGGCCGACCTCGACGCCGTCGGCAACACCACCAAGGCCATCACCAAAGGCATCGCCATCGGCTCCGCGGTGATCGCCGCCGTCTCCCTCTTTAACGCGTACCTCACCGACATCGGCCGCCTCCTGGGGAAGGGCTATGATGAGATGGCCGCCCTGCTCTCCGTGGCCGACCCGCTGGTGTTCATCGGCCTGCTGATCGGCGGGGCGGTGCCGTTCCTCTTCAGCTCCTCGATGATCCGCGCCGTCGGGCGCGGGGCCGCACAGATCGTCCACGAGGTCCGCCTGCAGTTCCAGGACCCGGCGATCGTCAGCGGGCAGAAGACGCCCGACTACGCCCGCGTCGTCGGCATCTGCACCCGCACCGCCCAGCGCGAACTGCTCGGGCCGGGGCTGCTGGCGATCATCACCCCCATCCTCGTCGGGATCTTCCTCCATAAAGCGGCCCTCGGCGGGTTCCTGGCCGGCCTCATCCTGACCGGCCAGCTCATGGCCGTGTTCATGGCGAATGCCGGCGGCGCCTGGGACAACGCCAAGAAGGCGGTCGAGGAC
>JACQRF010000082.1 GCA_016206635.1 Candidatus Omnitrophota bacterium | reverse complement strand
CGTCTACGCCGTCTCGCGCCTGCTGCTCGACAACATCCCGCACATCAAGCTGCTCTGGACCTACGTCGGGACGAAGCTGCTGCAGGTGGCGCTCGACTTCGGCGTGGATGATGTCGGCAGCACCAACCTGGAGGAGCGGATCGTCCACGCGGCCGGCGCGGCGCACGACGACCGGCCGACCCGCGATGAGCTGATGGCGATGATCCGGCATGGCGGCCGCGCCGCGGTCGAAGTGGACAGTTTGTATCGGGAGGGCCAGCTCGTTGCCGCCTAACCTGCGCTTGGGCGACATCGAGTTCCTGAACTCCTGGCCGGTGACCTACGCGCTGGCGCAGGGGATCATCCCGGCCCCGGTCACGTTGGTGCGCGGCGCCCCCACAGCCCTCAACGCGCAATTGGCGGCCGGCGCGCTGGACGCCAGCGCCGTCTCCGCGCTGGCCTATCTGCGCCACGCCGATGAGTGGTCGCTCCTTCCCAGCGTGGCGATTGGCTCCGAGAGCGGGGTCAACAGCGTGCTGTTGATCAGCCGCCTGCCGCTGCGCGAGCTGGATGGGCAGACGATCGCCGTGACGGACGCCGGGGCGACGACCCCGATGCTGTTGCGGATCTTGCTGGGGCAGGCGCAGGGGGTGCGCGCCGAGTACGTGACGACCTCGACGCCATTTCCCGATGTGCTGCAGGCGTACCCGGCCGCGCTGGCGATCGGCGACGACGCCCTCCGGGCCCTGCCGGCGGCGCGCGATGATTACTTCACGTGGGACTTGGGGGCGTGGTGGCGCGACTGGACCGGCCTGCCGATGGTGTACGCCGTGTGGGCGGCCCGCCGCGATGTCATCGCGCGTGCGCCGGAGGCGATCGGCCGATTGCGCGAGGCGCTCCTGGCATCGAAGGCGTGGGGCTTGGCGCATCTCGATGCGGTGAGCCGCGCGGCCGCCGCGCGCACCGGCTTCCCTGAGCCGGTGGTTCGCGATTACTTCCGCGGCATCCGTTACGAGCTGGACGAGGCCGCGCAGGCGGGCCTCCAACGGTACGCGGAGTGCGTTGGCCTCACCCGGTCCCTCTCCCCTCTCAGGGGAGAGGGGAGGTGAGGGGTGCGCCGATGTTGACGCTGACGACGACGGTGGAGAAGCTCCTGGAGAAGGCGGAGGCCGGCGGGCGGCTGAGCGCCGAGGATGGGCTCCATCTGTGGGACGAGGCGCCGCTCTACGCGTTGGGCCGGGCGGCCGACGCGCGCCGCCGCGCCCTGCACCCGAATAATCTCGGGACCTTCGTCGTGGATCGGAACATCAATTACACCAATGCCTGCACCGCCGACTGCTCATTCTGCGCGTTCTACCGCAAGCCGGGACACCCCGACGCGTACCGCCTGCCGAAAGAAGAGCTGCTTCGGCGCGTCGGCGAGCTGGTCGCGATCCAGGGCACGCAGGTGTTGCTCCAGGGCGGCCTCGACCCATCGCTGCCGCTCGCATACTACGAGAACCTGTGCCGCGCTATCAAGGCGCAGTACCCACAGGTGCACCTGCACTCGTTCTCCGCGCCGGAGATCGATCTGATGTCGCAGGTGTCCGGGTTGAGCTACCGCGAGGTGTTCGCGCGCCTGAAGGCGGCCGGCCTCGACTCGATGCCGGGCGGCGGGGCGGAGATCCTCGTGGACCGCGTCCGCCAGGCGGTCAGCCCGAAGAAGCTCAGCGCGGCCGGCTGGTGTGCCGTGCACCAGGCGGCGCACGACTCGGGGCTCAAGACCACGGCGACGATGACCTACGGCATGGTCGAGACGCCGGCCGAACGGATCGAACACTTGGTCCGGGTCCGCGAGCTGCAGGACCACACCCGCGGATTCCGAGCCTTCATTCCGTGGAGTTTTCAACGAGGGCATACCGTGCTGGACGTGCCGCCGGCCGGCGGCAGCGAATATCTGAAGGTGATCGCCATCGCCCGATTGCTGCTCGACAACGTGCCGAACATTCAGGCGGGGTGGGTCACCGAGGGGCCGAAGCTGGCGCAGCTGGCCCTGACGTTCGGCGCCAACGACTTCGGCGGGATCTTGATCGACGAAGTGGTCGTCGGCGCGACGGGCATGGTCTACCGCGTGGACCGGGACGAGGCGATCCGGTTGATCCGCGGGGCGGGGCGCACCCCGGCCCAGCGGAACACGAAGTACGAACTCCTGAAGGTCTTCGATGCCGACGCTGACTAATCCCAAAGCGCTCGACGCGATCTACCAGCCGATCCAGGGTGACTTGCTGCGCGTGGAAGAGACCCTCCGCGCGGAGCTGCGCGGCGTGGACGGATTCCTCGGCGAGATGACGCGCTATGTCTCGGAGACGCTGGGCAAGCGGTTGCGCCCGGCGCTGGCGTTGTTCAGCGCCCGCGCGGTTTCTTCCTTATCCGATACCGGCAATGGCGTGATCCAAATGGCGGCGGCGGTGGAGTTGATCCACACGGCGACGCTGGTCCACGACGATGTGATTGATCATGCGACGCTGCGCCGGGCCAAGCCGACCGTCAACGCCCGGTGGGGGAACACGCTCTCGGTCTTGGCCGGCGATTATCTCTACTCGCAGGCGTTCTGCCTGCTGAGCGCCGTCGGCTCGCCGGAGGTCTTACGGTTGATGTCGCGGACCAGCCAGCGGGTGTGCGTCGGCGAGGTGACCCAGGTCCGCCATCAGTTCGACGTGGACTTGAGCGAGGCCGCCTACCTGAAGATCATCCGGGAGAAGACCGCCTCCCTCATGGCGGCGGCGTGCCAGGCGGGGGCACTGCTCGTCGGGGCTCCGGCGTCCGTGGCCCAGGCGCTCGCCGCGTT